>DASTJX010000133.1:0-4023 GCA_035716265.1 Nitrospira sp. | reverse complement strand
GCTTTAAGATTACTCGCAGGCAGGTCGAGCTCGGCTGTATCACGCAACTCGTTACTGTAGCGAAGCGTGTTCATGACAATGACCTCCCCGACTGGGATGAGAGCGGCCACGTACTGCCTGGTACGGATGACGACGTTCGCAATACCGGTCTTCCCGGTTTGCTTGAGCGTTTCGCGTAAGAGCGCATACCCTTTGTGCCCGCGTTTGTCCGGCGCCAGGTAATAAGGCGTTTCAAAATATATGGGTTTGATTTCTTCCTGCTCGACGAAGGTCAGGATGTCGACTGTCTGCGTGGCCTCCACGTTCGCCCGCCTGAAATCTTCATCGGTCAGCACCACGTACCGGTCCTTGTCGTATTCGTATCCCTTGACGATGTCGTCCCATGTCACCTCTTTGCCGTTTTCTTTGTTGTAGCGTTTGAAGCCGACCGGCGTCATCGTGCGACGGTCCAGCATAGTCAGGTCAAAACTATTCCGCTTCTCGGCTGAATAGAGTCCCACCGGGATGTGAACCAACCCGAAACTGATCGCGCCTTTCCAGAGGACCCTCGGCATCTGTACTCTCTCCTCTACCTGCGCTCCCGAGCATTGAGTGGTCATTGCTCGGGAGTCGTGCCATTGCCCGCCTTAGGCTGCCTGTTTTACCTCGCCTTTTTCCTCCGCCTGTTTCATCGACGCCTGAGCCACCTCCGCGTTGATTTCGCCGCCGAGTAATAGCACCATACCGCTCCAATAGAACCAGAGCATGAGGACGATGACCCCGGCGATGGAGCCGTACACCTTGTTGTAATCACCAAAGTTGTCGACATAGGCTTTGAAGCCGAGTGACACCACGAGCCACATGCACACGGCGAACAGGGAACCAGGCGTGATCCAGCGCCAGTGTTTCTGTCGGATATCCGGGCAGATGTGGTAGATCGCAGCGACCACCACGAGCATGAGTCCAACGATGAGCGGCCATTGCATGACATTCCAAAACCAAGTGAAGGCCGCGCCGAGCCCGAACATGTTCGCGATCCAGCGCCCGATCGTCGGTCCATAGAGGACGAGTGCCAGCGAGAGAATGACGAATCCGGCCAGCGCTATGGTGAGCACCATTGCAGTCAGCCGGACGCGCCAAAACGGACGACGGTCCTCTTTGACACCAAAGACGACGTTGAGGGCGTCCATGATCGCCGTGACACCGCTGGACGAGGCCCACAACGCGCCGAGTGCGCCGAGCGAGAGAATATTGGCCCCGCTGCCTTCTGCGACCTGAGTCAGGAATCGCTCGACCATCGAGAGCGCATCCTCCGGGAGGACGTTGCGCAGATAGCTCATCAGTTCCGGCATGAAGCTTTGGACTGAGAAGAGGCCCATCAGAGCCGTCAAAAAAATCAAGGCAGGAAACAGTGCGAGCAAGGCGTAATAGGAGAGTTGGGCGGCGCGGCCAAGCAGCTCGTGTTCTTGGCTCTTGCGCCAGAGCCGCCGTCCAAGTTCGGCGAGGCTCATGCCGCCCAGCTTCCATGGGTTGGCAACTGTGCGGCGGACAGCTGTCGAAGCGCCGGCGGTGCGACTCATGTTAGCGACTCGTTCAAATTATGCGACTCGTTCGAAGCCGGGAAGTATCGCCTTGAAAAAGGCGTTTTGCACCAGCTTCCCGACAACCTGCCACGTATTGGCCTGGGGATTTTCAACGGTGCCAGACACATCGGTGACGGTTGCCGCTTGGTCACGCGATGTGTTTTCGAAGATGCCGAGCACGCCGCCAACGACCGCTTCCCAAGCCTTCTTCATCAAGGCTTTATCTTTGTCCTGCTCCGCATCGTAGACTTCGACGTCTTTGAGCATCGGCTTCACATAGCCGCGGATCTGATTATCTTTCACCGTCATCTCACTGAAGAACGCAAAGGTGCCTTGATGGGTGTCCATGTCTCCATACGCGCGCAGGACGTCATTGAACGAGCTGACGTTGGTTTTGACGATTTTGGCGTTCAGACTGAAGTCCGGCCGAGGCTTCTCCGGACGAAACGTGGCATTCATCACGGTGGCACCGCTCCCCATGAATTTCCCCGTGATCTTGACGACTCCCGTTCCTTCTTCGAGCCGATTACTGAGGTTTTCCAGTTCGGCCTCCATGTCGGTGAGAAAGACCCGATAGTCCGGCGATGTCGCCTTATTGACGAAACCGATTTCGCTGTGGCGAATCTTCCCCTGCTCGACTGTGAGCCGCACTGTTGACTCATCGTGCGCTCCCTTCACGGTTTCCGCCGCCTTCTTTACCCGTTGGACCTCTTTGGGCTTCGTCGCCGCGGAGTGCACATAGTCAATCTTGGCATCCTCCAACTGAAACTGGTTGATGGCCACCACGGTGGACGCTTCCGAATACTTCACATGGCCGTTCACATCGAGGACTCCTTCACGACACTGCACATTGAAGCGTCCGGCCACTGGGAGCAAATTCTTGAGTTGCAGCCGCTCGATTTTGAGATCCGCATCCATCCTCGGAACGGGGATGGCGAACCAATCGGCCCGGCCATCTAGGCTGATTTGTGATTGATCCGGGAGCTTCGCGTCCACATGGAGCTTAGAGGGATATTCGTCGTTCTCCTCCGGCCTGTTGGTAATATTGCTCGCCTCGATATCAAACCGCTCGACGCGGAGTGTCTCAGAAGCCGGCTTTCCCTCATCATAGGTCATGTGCCCATTGGTCACGTACAATGCCCCGCGAAATGCCATGCTCTGCCGCAAGCGGTCTTGCCAGGCTTCCGCCTCTTCTTTCACCACGTCTTTGTCGCCTTTCCGTAACCATCCATCCACATGCTTGCGGGTGATGGCAAACACCGGTTCCTCGATTCGAAGATCGGCACCGAGCTTTCCCACCAACAAGGGAGCGAGTTCTGCATCGGCAATGATGGTCGGAATCGTGACGACCGGCGGATCCGGATGAATGTCTTGGCGGACAGCGATGTCGCGGACCTCAACGGACAAGGTGAGCGGATGGAGGTCGACTGCTCCAACGGTGATGTGAAAGCCCGGGAGACGTGCATTCGCCTCGGCTTCGATGTACCGCCGGAGCGGCTCATCCGCCATTGCGGCTAGAATCACCACGGCGAGAATGACTACAGCGACTGCGACTAGCGCGATAGTCCAGGCCCGACGGTACTTCGACATGCCGATCCCTTCTTTCGGTGGCGGATTTGCATCGGACTGGGTTCGAGGCGGGGGGGAAGTAGCCCTCTTGCCTGGTGCCGGCGACACCGTGATACTCTCAGAAGGTCCGGCGCTGGCCTGTCTCGTGCTCAGTCTTCCTGGGCCGGCTGAGCTGGTCGAGAAGCGATTGACCGGCGATCCGCACGACGTCTTGAAAAAATAACCGGCCAGCGTGAAGCGCGGTGTTTTGCAACCGGCTCCGCTCCTGCGCAAATTCGTGGGTCAGTTCATTCCACATGTCACGCAGCGGCAGCCAGAGTTCAGAGATCGGCCCCTCGGAGCGCAGCTCTTTCGCTCCGCGACCGCCCTGTGCTCGACGGGGAGCTTCACGTCCATAGAATGGATACACGCCGCTCGGCAAATCAGGCTGCTCTCTTTCGGGCATGACGTCCGCACCAGCCGCTTTGGGAGGATAATAGGGATACACCCGCGACCCGCGCCTCCGCTGTTCCGCCAGACCGGCCAAGAAACCTACCGCAATGGCGGCTCCCAGCATGACCCATGGCCTTCGACTGGCTTGAAGGGAAGGGTCGAGTTGCTGCGTGGTCGTTTCGATCCAATCGGCCGCCTTGTTTTTGGCCTGATCGAGCGCGTCCAAGGCTGCGGTTTTGGTTGTCTGGACCGTCTCCTCAACTCGCCGCTCGAGTGTCTGAATCTTATCGGCCAACGCCAAGCGGGTCTGAAGAATGTTTTTCAGGTCCTCTTCAACATCATGCGCTCTTTGATCCATTGGACATTTTCCTTCATGGTATGGAGGCTTCGACTCGGCGTGGTGCGCACAGTGCCGGCCAAATATTGAGCTCTGACGATGAACGTGAGCCCGGTGCCGGCG
>DASTJX010000132.1:0-3890 GCA_035716265.1 Nitrospira sp. | reverse complement strand
CCGCTCGACATTCCAGGTGCGCTACTGATCGAACCCAGTCTGTTTCGCGACCGGCGGGGACTCTTCTGCGAGACATTTCATGCACAGCGGTATGTGGAGGCCGGTCTTCCCGACCAGTTCGTTCAAGACAACTTTTCTCGCTCGGTGCGGGGGACGCTACGTGGCCTGCACTATCAACAGCCGCATGCCCAAGGAAAATTGGTGATGGCTGTCGAAGGCACGATCTATGATGTCGTCGTCGATATTCGGAAGGGTTCTCCCACGTATGGAACCTGGCAAGGATTCGAGCTGTCCTCGGACAACTATCGACAGTTGTACATACCTCCCGGCTGTGCGCATGGTTTCTGTGTGACCAGCGAGGAAGCGGCCGTTCTCTACAAATGCACCGACTTCTATTCTCCCAAGGACGAACGGGGCCTCATTTGGAACGATCCCGCCCTCCGCATCTCGTGGCCGGTGTCCGCGCCGCTGCTTTCCCCTAAAGACCAAGCCTATCCTGGCCTGGCGGCGACAGAGCATGAGTTGCCGGTGTATAGTCCATCAACCCGTTGATCCTGTACTAATCGCTGGGCTATCTTATAGCCCCTATAATAGTGGACGTCCGTGACAGCGGTAGTCAGGGATTTAACGAGGAGGATTCGATGAGCAAGAGCTTGCAGGGAACGAAGAGTCATGAAAATCTCAAGGGCGCCTTTGCCGGTGAGTCGCAGGCGAACCGCCGCTACCTCTACTTCGCTCGACGGGCGGACATCGAAGGATATCCCGATGTGGGTGGTCTCTTTCGCGATACCTCCGAGGCGGAAACGGGTCATGCCTTCGGTCATTTGGACTTTTTGAAGGAAGTAGGCGATCCGGCAACCGGAGTGCCGATTGGCAATACGGAAGCCAACCTGAAGTCTGCCATCGAAGGCGAGACCTATGAGTACACCCAAATGTATCCTGGAATGGCCAAAACGGCGCGCGACGAAGGTTTCCAAGAGCTGGCAGAATGGTTCGAGACGTTGGCGAAAGCAGAGCGATCCCATGCAAACCGTTTTCAGAAAGGGCTTGATAGTTTGAAAGGCTGAGAGCGGCAAAGGGCGCAGCCAAAGGGTGGACTGAATCCGATTTAGTCCACCCTTCGTGTTTCAGGGAGCGTGTGGAAAAAGATGAAAGGAATGACTCTCGTCGGTTCGGTGGACGCCGCGCACTTGCAGAAAGAGACTCTTCGCATTTATGAGATCTGCGACGGATGTCGTCGTTGCTTCAACCTGTGCCCGTCGTTCAACACGTTACTCAACGGCATCGACCAGTATGAAGGGAACGTGGCGAAGTTGACGGCCGACGACCATCGCCGAATCGTCGACGAGTGCTATTACTGCAAGCTCTGCTTTAATCACTGCCCCTACACGCCCCCTCATCAGTACGGAATTGACTTTCCGCGCCTCATGATTGCCAGAAAAACGCAACTTGCGCTGGAACGCGGTGTAAGTTGGCGCGACCGGTGGCTCAATCGGACCGATCTCATGGGTACGATTGGCAGCTGGACAGCGCCGCTCAGCAATTGGCTCATAGGAAGCCCTATCGTCCGAAGGCTGGCCGAAGTGATAAGCGGCGTTCATCGCGACCGGCAGGTGCTTCATTTCTCCTTTGAAACGTTTCCGCGCTGGTTCGCCAAGCGTGCGAAGCCTGCCCGCACGTCGGCGAAGAAAGTGGCTTTGTTTTCTACCTGCCTTGTGAATTACCAGGTGACAGACGTGGGCAAGGCTACGGTGCAGGTGTTGGAAAAAAACGGCGTCGAGGTGATCGTTCCAGAACAGCGCTGTTGCGGCATGCCCGGGTTTGATACCGGCGACATCAATGGGATCCAACGGGCCATCGATGCGAATGTCGCCTCGCTGCATTCGTGGGTGGCGCAAGGGTATGATGTCGTGGTGCCGGCTGCCAGCTGCAGCCTGATGCTGAAACGGGAATATCCGGAGCTGCGGCCCGATGAGCAGACGAAGGAAGTGGCCCGAAAAACCTTCGATGTTTGCGAATACATGATGAAGATGAAAAAAGAGGGCCAGCTATCGATGGATTTCATCAAGAAGCCGGGTCGTATCGCGTATCAAATCCCCTGTCACCTTCGCGATCAAAACATCGGGTTCAAGTCCAAGGAACTGATGGAATGTGCCGGAGCTCAGGTCGAACTCATCGAAAAATGCTCCGGACATGACGGGGCCTGGTCAGCCAAGGCCGAGTTTTTCGGCCTGTCGATGAAGATCGCCGAGAAAGCCGTACGTGCCATCCAACAGCAGCCGGCCGACGTGATCGCGTCCGACTGTCCGCTCGCAGGCTTACAGCTGGATCAAGCGGGCGCCTCGGCCCACGTGGGCGGGAAGACCGCTCTTCATCCCATTCAAATCGTCCGTGATGCCTACGGGCTGGGGCAATGAAGCCGTTGACTCGAGAGGATCTGTTATCTCTGCAGGACTATGAGCGCCAGCGCGACTCGTTTCGCTCCCGCATCATCGCCTTGAAACAACGGCGACGGCTGTCTCTTGGGCCGCTTATCAGCGTGGTGTTTGAGAATCGGGACACGTTGCGGTTCCAGATTCAGGAAATGATTCGAGCGGAGCATATCCTAGACCCCGCGAAAGTGCAGGAGGAGTTGAACGTCTATAATGATCTCCTGCCGGCGGAACACGAACTGAGCGCCACCCTCTTGATTGAGATTACCGACGAGGCCACTATGAAGGACTGGCTCGATCGATTCATGGGATTGGACCGCGGCCATACGGTTGCCATCAACGCTGCAGGAGAAAAAGTGTACGGGAAATTCGAAACCGGTCACAGTCACGAGACGAAGATCAGCGCGGTGCACTTCGTGCGATTCCACCCCAGCCGCGAGATGACAAGAGCTTTTGCCGATCTTCATCAGCCCGTGGGCCTGATGGTCGACCACAATGGATACCGGGAAACGGTGGCCGTTCCCGGCAGCCTTCGTGAGGAGTGGCTCGCAGACCTGACCAGCTAGTCAGGTGCATGTGTCGCCCATAGAGGTGTATGCCGCCCGTTCTGCTCACCAAACGTATCGAATTTGCCGCGGCCCACCGGTATTACAAGCCGGAATGGGATGAGGCCAAAAACCGTGCTGTGTTCGGACGATGTTTCAATCCGCCGGCCCACGGGCACAACTACATGCTCGACGTCACGGTTTCCGGCGAGGTGGATCCCAACACGGGTATGGTCATTAATTTATTTGATCTGAAGCGCGTCTTACTCGCAGTCCTTGAAGAATTCGACCACAAGAATTTGAATCTCGACATGCCGTACTTTGAGTCGCAGATTCCCACATCGGAAAACCTCGCCCGCGTGCTGTGGACGAAGCTCGTCACGCAACAGGATATTGGAGTGCTTCACGCCATTAGATTGCATGAGGACGAGGATCTCTATGCGGAGGTCACGGCGGCCGCAGGACTCGATGTCGCCAGCGTGACGCGACGCTATTCGTTCGTCGCGGGCAACGGAAATCACGAGGGTCGGGAATGGGATTGTTTCGTGACCCTGAACGGGCCCGTGGACCCTGTGACAGGCATGGTCACCGATCTCGGTGTGCTCGACCGCCTGGTAGAGGATGCGGTTGTGAAGAAGTTTGACCGTCAGGATTTACCAACCCTTTTTAGTGGCAGGCCTGTCTCTGGAGAGACCCTCGTCAAAGAGATCTGGCGAGCGCTGGAGGCGCGCACAACATCCGGTGCCCTGTCCCGCGTTCGTCTTGTCGAGTCTCGCGACCTGTCCTATGAATGCTCGGGGTAGCCGATGGTACGGAGGATTTCATGATACGCCTCTGTTGGGTTGTCATCGGGAGTGTCATGTGGGTTTCGCCCGTGCAGGCGGGGGCTGATGAAGATGCTGTCGAGCGCGTG
>DASTJX010000131.1:0-14990 GCA_035716265.1 Nitrospira sp. | reverse complement strand
ATTTTCCGAAAAGGTAATTCTCTTCATTGGTGCCGCGGCTGGACGAGATAGTCGCCAGGGCGTCCGAACCATGCTGAGTGGTGATCCTGGTGAACTCTTCTGCGATGCGATCCAATGCCTCCCCCCACGGTAGGGGCTTCCATGTTCCGCCGTTCTTTAATAGTGGCGTTCTTAGACGGTCAGGCGCACTCACATAGGTCCAGCCGAACCGTCCTTTCATGCAGGCGTGACCAACATTCGAGGGACCGTCATCCGCAGGCACCATTTGCACGACGCTTCCATCTCGCACACCGGCGTTGAACGCACATCCGACGCCGCAATACCCACACGTCGTCCGCACCCAACTGACGGGTGTCCCTTGCCTGTACACGGTCTTCTCGGTCAGCGCCCCGGTTGGACATTCCTTGACACAGGCGCCACATGAGACGCAGGTAGACGAAGCGATGTCGCTGGTACCGGTGAGACCGCCGCGTCCCCAGGCCGGACGCATGGCGAAACCCGCGCCGACCATTGAAAGAGCGAATGCCGGCTGGATCTCATCGCACGCTCGCACGCAGCGCGCGCACGAAATGCATCGGGCGTTATCAAAAATAAAAAATGGACTTGATTCGTCGCGTATCGGGGCGCGCTTCGCTCCCGGGGGATAGCGTATGCTGGTGACGCGATAGGCCTGTGCCAGTTTCTGGAGTTCTTGAGTGAACGCCGGGTCGAGACTCTCTGAGAGATACAACTCGATCAGATTCCTGCGGTGCCGCGTCAACGTCTCAGACTCCGTCCGGACGACCATGCCGTCACGCACCGGCATCGAGCAGGTGGCATGGAGGCCGGCCAAACCGACAATCTCGCCTACACACAGACGGCAGGATCCGTAAGGCGAGAGATGCGCGGAGGCGCACAAGCTGGGAATGTGGATGCCGCCTTTTGCGGCAGCCACATAAATGGTATCACCTGATTCCACCTGAACAATTCGATTGTTGATCGTGATTTGCATGTCTATGCTTCGACGTTCACCGTGGTGGATCAATCCTCGATGTGGCCGCTCCTTGCTTGAGTCTACGCTGAAATTCGTCTCCGAAATGTTCGATCGCCGTCAAGACGGGGTATGGGCCACGGGCGCCGTGCGCACACAGGCTGGTGGCCTTCATCGTGTCGCCGAGATCTGCAAGCAAGGCCAGGTCGGCAGCAGTCCCCTGACCAGCGTCAATACGCTCCAACAACTCGCGGCCTCTCATCGATCCGATGCGGCATGGCGCACACTTCCCGCAGGACTCGTCTGCGGTGAACGTCATGTAATGACGCGCCAGTTCCACCATGTCGGTCTCATTGTCGAACACGACAATGCCGCCGTGGCCGAGGACGGCACCGGCTTCGTGGAATTCGTCGAAGCACAGTTTGACGTCAAGCTGTGAGTCAGGAAAGAGACTGCCGAGCGGTCCCCCGACTTGCACGGCCTTGAATTGTGCGCCGTCAGCCATGCCGCCGCTAAATTGTTCGATCACTTCGCGGAGCGAGAAGCCGAATGGAATTTCTACCAGGCCCGGCTGTTTGATTCTGCCGCTCAGTTGGAGGGCCACGGTACCCTTGGATCGCTCCGTCCCCAACGAGGCATGCCAGGCAGCCCCGCGAGAAAAGATTTCAGTGACGGTTGCGAACGTCAGGACATTGCTGACGATGGTTGGTTTGCCGTAGAGACCGGCTACTGCGGGATACGGAGGTCTGACCTTGACCATTCCGCGCCCCCCCTCGAGCGAAGAGAGCAAGGCGGTTTCTTCTCCGCAGACGTAGGAGCCGGCTCCTCGGAACACCTCCAGGCGAACTGGTGCGCCATCAACGGTCAATAGCCCTGCCCGTTCACATTGGTCAATTGCCGCTTGCATGGTGGCCGCGGCGGCGGGATATTCCCAACGACAATAGATATACCCTCGATCAGCGCCGATGGCCTTGGCACAAATCAACACTCCTGCGATGAGCCGGAAAGGTTCACCTTCCATGATCATACGATCACAGTAGGTGCCTGCATCTCCTTCATCGGCATTGGCCACAACATATTTGCACTCTGATTGAGTGCGGCGGGCGGTGTCCCACTTTTGCCAGACAGGAAATGCAGCACCGCCTCGGCCACGCAGCCCCGAGACTTTCATTTCGGCGATGATGGCTTCCGGCGATAGATCCGCCGCTCGTTCAATTCCACGCCAGCCGTTCATCGCTCGGTAATCAGACAGTGACAAGGGCTCTGCCATGCCGAATTGAGCAAAGACGGTTCGCTGTTGTCGCGTGAGGAAGGGGATCTCAGATACGTCGATCCCTCCTACTCCTGCCTTGATGCGGCTCAGATCATCGGGCTTAGCCAGAGGCCAGAGGAGCCGGCCATTGGGCCCATCCCTCTCCACAAGAGGTTCGAGAAAAAAAGCGCCACGGCTCGACGTCCGCGTCATCTGGATTTCAGGGTCCAGCACCCAAGCTTCAGCCAATCGATCTGCCCCTGCCGCGCGGGCCGAAGTATCGTTGGGAAGGTACAGTCTCGTCGTCATGGGATTCAGCGCTCGTGAAATGTTACCTTGCTGCTTCGTGTGAGCCACCTTGGCAGTCTTTGAGGAGGCTTCGTAACGCCGCTCCTGTCATACGGCCGTAAATTGTATCGTCCACCATGACGGTCGGTCCGACTCCGCAGTTACCCAGACAATACACGCGTTCTAGAGTAAATCGCCCATCGGTGGTCGTCCCTCCGAACCCGATCCGTAACTCTTCCGTTAACTCAGCGAGAAGGCCCATTCCACGGTTTGCAACGCATGCTTCGCCTAGACACAGGCGTATGATGTGACGGCCCCGTTGGCGAGTGTGAAGGTCGGGGTAATAGGTGAGCACGCCCGCAATCTCTGATTCAGTCACTCCAAGCTCCTGAGCAATCTGCAGGATCGATTCGGGCGGCACGTATCCAACGTGTTCCTGAATGGAGAGGAGTGCTTTGAGCATATTGGGCCTGGCCGAGGACGTGTGCCACGAGTCAATGACACGGGCCACCGATTGCTGCAGCTCGGTCATGTCTGAACGTTCAGTGGGACGTGAGCCCGCAACTGGCTTGTGGCTTGAAGAACGTTCCCTCGCGTCGCTCATCGTGGCCTCTCCTGTCGGTAAAATGACGTCTACCCCAAACCAGACCCTGTGCGGGCGCTGCCGCAGATGGAGCCCTATTCATAGTGCAGCGCCTCGATCGGATTCAGCTTTGATGCCTTATTGGCAGGGTACAGACCGAAGAACAATCCCACCGCAACTGAGAACAGGAAGGCGGTGGCGATGGATTGTGGCGAAATGATCGTCGGCCAGCCCACCATGACCGTTAACAGGCTCGCGCCGGCAATTCCCGCAAAGACGCCCAGAACTCCCCCGACCACCGTCATGATGATCGCTTCGATCAGGAACTGAAGCAGGATGTGGCGGCGCTTTGCTCCAACAGCCATGCGTAGGCCGATCTCCTTCGTCCGCTCCGTGACGGACACAAGCAGCATGTTCATGATACCAATTCCGCCGACAATCAAGGAAATGGACGCGATGCTCATCAACATGAGCATCATCGTCCGGCTCGTGCCGGCAATGGCCTTGGCGATATCCTCCATGGTGCGGATAGTGAAGTCATCGTCTTCAGAGGAATGGAGGCGATGTTTGGTGCGCAAGAGGTCCTTGATGTCCTCGACGACGGCGGGGATGTCATTCCTGGTTCGGGTCGCGACCACAATAATCCCGACTGTGCCGAGAAATTTGGTACCCAGGACTTTACGCTCGGCTGTGGAAAACGGCAGGATGACGAGATCGTCCTGATCCTGGCCCGTGATTGACTGCCCTTTTGGCTCCAGAACGCCGATGACACGGAGCGGGACGTTCCTGATGCGGATCTCGCTCCCTACCACCGCCTCTCCCTCTCCGAAGAGATTTTGTGCCGCCGTTTTACCGAGGACGGCGACCTTTGCGGCAGCATCCATATCCGTCGAAGTGAAGAAATTGCCCTGCGCTATCGCCCAGTTCCTGATGTCCGGAAATTCAGGTGTGGTGCCTAACACGATGGTGCTCCAATTTTTGTTTTCCCGGATGACCTGAAGAACCGAGCGATTGGCGTACATCACGGCCGTCACCCCATATATTTTCCTTTCAATATCTTTGGCATCATCTATCATGAGTGTTGAAATCGAACCCAACCCTCCACGAACACCGGTCACGGTCGTCGCGCCAGGGACAATAATCAGAACGTTCGTCCCCAGACTGGCAATTTCTGCTTGGACTGACGCCGTCGCGCCCTGACCTAAACTGACCATCGCAACGACAGCGGCAATCCCGATCACAATTCCCAGCATAGTGAGGCCGGTTCTCATGAGGTTCCGACTAAGCACGCGAAGAGCCGACAGCAAGGTGAGCCAGAGAAAAGACATGGCAGGTCATCTCATCCTGGGCGCCATATCGAATCCCGGCGGTAGTTTCTTCTGCGACTGTTCTTCCGCTGTCTCGACGCCGACGATGACGCGGTCTCCCTCCTCCAGCGGCCCTCCCACAATTTCGGTCGAAAGCG
Organism: Nitrospira sp.; assembly: GCA_035716265.1. Classification (GTDB taxonomy): domain Bacteria; phylum Nitrospirota; class Nitrospiria; order Nitrospirales; family Nitrospiraceae; genus Nitrospira_C. The sequence continues at coordinate 10,432 of DASTJX010000131.1, read as the reverse complement.
AATCGGCGATGCCGGTCACGACTTCGGCTCGCTTCGGCTTGTTGTTCTCTGCCAAGACCCACACAACGGTGGAGTGTTTCTCAATCGGCACATTGGGCATCCTGAAGCGCAATGCGCTGTTCGGCACACGCAAAGGATTTTCCTTGCTTGCCGTGACGATTGTGACGTTGGCGGTCATGCCTGGCTTGAGTTTGAGATCGCGATTGTCCACTGTGATGATGACGTCATACGTGACCACATTCTGAATACTGATCGGGGCATTCCTGACCTGTGTGACCGTTCCTTCAAAGAACTGTTTGGGATATGCGTCCACACGGAAATTCGCACCCGTGCCTTCCACGACTCCGCCGATATCCGACTCGCTCACGTTTGCGTTCACCTCCATCTTGGTGAGATCCTGTGCAATGACGAATAGTATCGGCGTCTGAAATGTGGCGGCGACCGTTTGGCCGACATCGACGTTGCGAGATACGACAATACCGTTCACCGGAGAATGAATCGTCGCATAGCCGAGATCCAACTCGGCTGACGCCAACGTCGCTTCGGCTTGATCCAATTGAGCCTGCGAGACTTCAACGTGAGCTGCTGCATCACGATGCGTCGTCTCAGCCAGATCCAGATCAGCCTGGGACACAAACGCCTGTAGGCGGAGTGTGGCCATGCGGTCTCGTTCTCGCTTGCGCTGGGATGCCATGTTCTTGGCTTTGTGAAGATTGCCTTGGGCGCTTCTCATTGCGGCGCGCGCCTGCCGCACTCGCGCCTTGAAAGGCTGCTGATCAATCTGAGCCAGCACTTGCCCTTCGTCCACAACGGAGTTGAAATCCGCAAACAGTTTCGCAATCTTGCCCGAAACCTGGCTACCAACCTGGACGGAGACCACAGGATTGACGGTGCCGGTAGCGGTCACGATGGAAGTGATGGGACCCCGCTCGACCAACGCAGTTTTATACTGCACGGATGAGGCGTCAGACGACCACCAATGCCACATTCCAGCGGCCAGGAGGAACAGAACGCCCCCGACCGCGGCGATCACACTCCATCGGGGCTCTTTCCACCTAGAGCGGGTTCCATCATGGGAAATCGTGACGACTTCGCCGTCTCCGCAGGAATGGCGTGCGACGAGCTCCGTCGAATGCCTTGGAAGGACCTCGGTGGTCGGGTCATGCGCATCAGGAGTCATGATAGTTCAGGTTGCAAGAGTTTCGGTGATGATCTGCTTGAGAGTCGGTTGGCGATGAGCTTGCGGGCTTCTTCCGCAAGCAATAACAGCATTGCACCGATGATCAGCGGTCCGAAGACCCACAAAGGCAACGGTGTGGTTCCGAACATCTGGTTGCCGATCGATGTGTAGCTGATCACTGCGAACAGGGTCAATTCGACGGCTATTCCCCAATAGATTAACGGGTTCGTGAGCCAGCCGACTCTGAAGGCGGAGAGGCGGGCGGAACGGCAGGCGAAGACATTCGCTACCTGTGCCAACACGATCCCGGCCAAGGTCACCGTGGTCGCACTCTGTAACAATGGAGAGGACCATTCCAGGTGAACGCCCCAGGTCCAACCGTTCGCGAAGAGATACAAAAAGAATCCTCCCATCGCCAGCAGCGCCGAATTCAGGCCTAAAAACAAATAGGCTCTCAGGAGAAGCGGTTTGTTCAAGAGACGCTCGGTCCGTGGTCGCGGTGGCACATCCATGATACCGGGATGGGGGCGTTCCGCTCCGAGTGCGATGGCCGGCACCATGTCGGTTCCAAGGTCGACCGCCAGGACTTGAGGGATCGTCAGGGCAAGTGGAATGCCTAAAAATCCGTATCCTAAAAATGGGACCACTTCCGGGACGTTGCTGACGAGCACATAGGTCGCAAATTTCCGGATGTTGGCAAACACGGTCCGTCCTTCTTCGATCGCGTTGACGATGGTCGCAAAGTTGTCGTTGAGCAAAATGATATCGGCGATCTCTTTGGCGACGTCCGTACCGGCAATCCCCATGGCGACGCCGATGTCGGCCTTTTTGAGCGCCGGCGCATCGTTGACGCCGTCGCCGGTCACCGCCACCACTTCGCCCATCTCTTTCAAGGTCGAGACGACACGCATTTTGTGTCGAGGAGCCATTCGCGCAAACACGGGTTCCGGTTCAGTGGAGCGAGAGGGAGTGAGCAACTGGCGTAGATGCTCATCGCTCATGCGTTCCACTTGCAAGCCCTCAATCACGGGGACAAAACCGCCAGACGGCTGTACGGCGCCATGCGGCACTAATCCAATCTTGCGTGCGACGGCCAGCGCGGTGAGGGGATGGTCCCCCGTGATCATGATTACGCGCACACCGGCTTTCCGGCACCTGGCTACGGCCCCCGGCACTTCCCGGTGCGGTGGGTCCATCATGGCGATAAGCCCGAGGAATGTGAGGTCCGCTTCAATCGTCTCCACCTCGATGTGTTCCGGCTGGTTAACCACTTCTCGCCTGGCCACAGCGAGAACACGATAGGCTTGCTCCGCGAAAGACCGGCTCTGACTCAGGATGCGGGCGCGCTCGTCCGAGGTCATCGGCACGGTAGCTCCATGTATCTGAATATGGGTGCAGAGTGCGACGACGGACTCCGGCGCGCCCTTTGTGAAGGCGATCAGCTGGCCTTCTGACCAATGCAGGGTGCTCATTCGCTTTCTATCGGCGTCAAATGCCAGTTCTCCCATGCGGCGCAAAGAAGGCCGATGGGCCAATCCATGTTCGATCGCAAATTGGAGCAAGGCAACTTCTGTCGGGTCTCCTGTCAAGACAGACCGACCGTCGGCCTGTCGGACACGCTTGGCATTGTGACAGTGCAACAGCACATCGAAAAAGAATTGCCACTGCTCGGCGTCGGTAGTGCTGACGATGCGGCCCCGCGTGAAGAAGCAGCCTTCGCGCGATTCTATGACGAGGCCGTCGACGTAAAATCGATCCACCTTCATGCGGTTTTCCGTCAACGTCCCGGTCTTGTCCGTGCAAATCACCGTCGTACAACCGAGAGTTTCGACGGAGGCCAGGTGTTTGATCAACGCGTGACGCTTTGCCATGCGTTGACTGGCCATGGCGAGCGACAATGTCACGGTCGGAAGCAGTCCCTCTGGGACATTGGCAACGATAATGCCGATGCCGAAAATGGCGCTGATCCAAAAGCTCAATCCAGTCAATAGTCCGATCCCGAAAAAAGTGATGCCCATCGCCAGTGAGATGGCAGCGACAATGCGGGTAACCTTCACGATCTCGTTCTGAAGCGGACTCAGGGCTGTTTCCACAGTGGCGGTGAGATTAGCGATCTTGCCAAATTCCGTGCGCATGCCGGTCGAAAATACGACGGCGCGACCATGTCCGGAAAGGATCGTGGTTCCCGCGAACACGAGGTTCGGGAGATCGAGCCAATGTCCGTCCTCTACCGGCTCGGCGGAGCGTCGTTTCGGTTTGGATTCTCCTGTCAACGCAGCCGTGTCAACTCGCATCCCCGTGGCCTCGATGAGGCGCGCGTCAGCTGATACCCGTTCTCCCTCTTCCAAGAGCAGGACGTCACCCGGCACAAGGTCACTTCTCCGAATCCCGACCGACTGCCCGTTGCGTGTAATCCACGCTTTGTCCGGCAATAAACGGCGGAGCGTTTGTACAGCCCGTTCCGCTTTATATTCCTGCAGGAACGCGAATACAGCGTTAATCCCTACGACGCCCAGAATGGCCCACCCCAATGTGGCCATGCCCTCGCCCGGGTTCATGAGCTCGGCGGCAAATGAGAGGCCGGCGGCGATCCAGAGCAAGATGGCGAGAAAGTGCGTGAACTGGCGAGCCAATCCCCGCAGCACTGAATATCGCTCGGGTGCCGCCAGGACGTTAGGACCGAACTGTATCAACCGGCGTATCGCTTCCTCAGTGGTGAGACCGCCGGCGGCTGTTTCGAGCCGATTCAGCACATCTGCCGTCGAGAGTCGGTTGATGTCGTGATACCTGAAGTCAGGCACGCGCACCCCGCACGACCAATACCGAACAAGGGGCGTGTCTCAACAGACTTTCTGACACGCTTCCAAGATGTCGCCGCTCAGTCTTGGTCAATCTGCGCGAGCCGACGACAAGCAGATCCGCATCGTCTGCCTCAACGTGCTTGACGATCGTATCGATAACATGATCCATGTGCACCGCCGTTGTGGCGCTCAGGCCCTCTTTGATGAAGGCGTCACGGAAAGAGTTGACCAAGTTGAGTGTTCGCACCTTTACCGGTTCTGTGAGCTCGGCGAGTTGCGCTGTCGATAAGTAACGTGCCGCCAAATCCGTCACCGGGCTCTCCATTGAAGAGAGAATGGTCACCGTCGCTGAGTCGGGAAGAATATGGGAGCGGAGAAACTGCGCGGCGGCGCGGGATTGCTTTGAATCATCCACCGCGAGTGTCACACGCCGGAGCACAGAGCACGGTTCTTTGACGACCAGCACCGAGCATGGAGCCATAGACGTGACATGCCTTGACACACTGCCCAACAAAAAGCCCTTGATGTCGCTCAACCCTCTTGACCCCATCAGGATGAGATCGGCTCGCCAACGTCGGGCCTGTTGCGCGATGGTCGATGCGATGGACCCGTAGGCCAACACGTGATGGAGCGCCGTACGTGGGCCAGTTGCAGCCTGTGAAAGCGCGGCTTTCGCCGACCGTTCCGCTTGGCGCAGCAGGAGCTGGCCGGCCTTTTCCATTGCTGCCCGTGCCTGCTTCTCAGAGCGAGACATCGTTGCCTTCGTCCCTGGCAAGGGCATGTTGATCACATGGAGCAGGATCACATGCTCTGGCTCGTGCCCTGCGAGGGCTTCCAGCATGTGAAGACCCCACTGCGAATATTCCGACCCATCTACCGCACAAAGAATGCGCATCGCGCCTCCCTACCTGAATGCTCCTTCTATCGATAGCACATCGGTTGCATTCGATGTGCCTGCAGTCGATCATGATCGGGAGCAAGAATGCTCCTAATCCAACGGGTTAGAGGAAACCGAGGGAGACTTCCCGGTCTGCTGATGCAGCGTTTTGCAGCAGAATGGAGAAAGTGAGTGGGGTGATTAGCCTCAGTATTGTAGTAATGGTAGCTTCGTTGGCTGTCAATTTCGGTAATATGCGGTCAGGGAGGATGGCACCGTGATTGCGAGGTCTGCTGTACGAGAGGTCCTACGATGAATAATCGGGTCGTCTTGGCGCTGGCATGCTGGTTGTGCGTGGATGCCGGAGCGACCTTCGGAGAATCTCGCGTCACGGCGCGCGTCGCGCCATCCGGTGACGCAGTGGAATTGGAGGGTCAAAGTAATGGGCAGATCCTCAAGCACTCGCTCCCGCTCTATCGAGCTGGAGCGATCCGGTATTTCAGCGCCGGTGTCGGATCGGAAGAACGGCACGCAGAATACCCGCCGTTCTCGTTGAAGCTGACATTCACGGCTGGCGGGAAACCCTACCTCGTCGGGGTCGACGTGTCGATTCATCCGGCAAAAGGAGATGCCATTATCATCTCACATGACCAGGTCCAGGGGCCCTGGCTCTTTGTGGACCTTCCAACCGGCGTTTATGACATTTCAGCCGCGTATGGTGAGCGCAAACAGGCGCTCAAGGGCATCAGGGTCGTTGCAGGCAGACAGAAAACCATTCATGTCCGGTGGGCGGAAGAGGCTGCCGCACAGATGAAGGTTCCGCATGAGTAGAAGCATTGACGCGAAGGCCCACGGCATCAAAGGACAAGATACAGGCTGACAAGACGAAAGAGAAGCGGTACCAACAGTCGCCTCCAATGCGGGTTGACACCATGACGGCTTGACACCATCATAGCGTATCGCCACAGACGAAGGCTCTCTCATACATTTTGACGCGACTCATGAAGCAATCGAACATACAGAGAATCTTACTCGCAACGGACTTTTCGGACAGCGCTGTCCTGGCACACAACTATGCCCAATACCTCGCCCTCACCCTACATGCCTCGTTGCACATCATGACCGTCGACGGGGGTGCCCGGCCGTCTGCCTCCGGCGAGAAACGGGCGCAGGACGAGGTCAAGACTCTCCTGCGTACATTACAGGATGGGATGAAGGAGCACGGGGTGAGTGTGTCCTCTCGATGGGTCACCGGGGATCCCGGTGCTGAGATCGTCACCGCCGCACGGCAACTTGATGCCGATGTGATCGCGATGGGGATGCAGGGTCATACACACTTATCGTATGGGTTGCTGGGTAGTACGGTCGAAACCGTGACGAAAGCAGGGCTCTGCCCTGTGCTGACCGTCCCGTTGCCTCAGAAGGAGGCCAGCCCTTCCGGCATGCCCTCGACGGGCACCAGTACGATTGCGCGTATACTGGCACCGGTCGATTTCTCGATTCCCTCGTTCGATTCATTGGAGTATGCGGTGCAATTGGCTCAGGACCTGAAGGCGAATCTTGTCTTGCTGCATGTGCTGGAACCAGAACATGGGGGCTGGGATCTCACTCGGATGGAAGAGGCCGAGCGGAGGCGCTCCTCATGGGAAGGCCGGTTAGCTGAATTGGTCGAGATCATCAAGCCGCTTTCCGTATCCGCCACCTATGACATTCGCGGCGGCCGGCCGCATGATTCGATTCTCGCCGGAGCGCTTCAGCACAAGTGCGACCTCATCGTCATGGGAACGCATGGACGGCGGGGACGGGATCATACGAATGTCGGCAGCGTCGCCCAAGCCGTGCTCAAACAAGCCGCTTGCCCGGTGCTGACGGTACAAAATCCGAAATTCCCTTCCGGCGGCCGTCGCGTTGTCTCCGATGTGTTATCTGAGCGGAAGGCCGCGACAGGCGACTGAAGCCGGTCATCGTGATGAACAGCAGCCACATCACCCAACAGAGATCATGGAGAGGAAAGGATATTGTGCTCGCCCTGGTGGTGGCCTTCGGCCTCAGCATGCCCAACTTTACACAGGCTGGCCGAGAGACGCAGCCGCCGGCTGAAGATTTGATTAGAGGAAAACAAATTTTTCTGAAGTACTGCTCGAGCTGTCATGGGCTCTCCGGGAAAGGCGATGGCTACCGACTTTTGGGTCCCAATCCCGCTGACTTGACGTCTTTAGCGACCAGGCAGCAGTCTGATCGCGATCTTTTGAAGACTATTCATGAGGGAAAACCCAACATGCCCGCTTGGAAATATCGCTTATCAAAAAAAGACAGCGGCGATGTCCTGGCCTACATTCGAAGCCTTGATAAATAGAGCAGGCCAGCGGTCGCAAAGTCCTTGGTACCGCTGGCCCATTTCCAACGTCGGAACGCACAATCGCTCAGCCGCCTCCGACCTCGCCCTTTGTCTCAAGCACCAGGAACTCCCCTTTCATATGCTGGTGAATATCGCACCAAAAGGGAACCTGAGATGTTTCGCTAATGCCCGTTGCGGGATCTGTATGAGAGGCTTTCTGAAAGTAGAGCGTCATTGTCTGCCCTGGTTCCAGATGGTAGGCCCTGAATCCTTGGCCTTTCTGGCCTCGGATTTCGACGCCGCTGCCTTCCTTCTTGACAACTCCTGCCTTGAACAGCGGAGAGGTGATTCCATGAGTCATCGAACCTTCGTTACGAACGACGATGGCCGTCAGGGCACCCGCGGTCGTGTGGCCCTTCACCTTGTATCCTTGGTCTGTGATCGAGACTTCGACTTTTTCCGGGGTCTCCGCGCCGGCCACGGAGGGAATGGCTGTGGCAACCGCAATACTCATCGCTCCACAGGCCACTGAAATGAGGAAACTCTTCACTGCGTCCGTCCTGACCTTCATGACAACCTCCTAAAAGTGTGATGTGCAAACTCGCTCATGCACTGTGCAACAGAAATGCCTGATCCAATTTAAAGTACGAATTCCTCTGCGGCGATGTTCTTCATGAATAGGCTCAATAACTTAAACGGACTGTAGGAATCATCCTGCACCACGGTCGCGCATCAGGTGGCTGTTGCCTTCCGCCTCACGGTGGAAGCGTGTCCTGTGGCGGAACTCCTCTCACGCGGAACGGGTTTACTGGACCGTTCATGCAAATTTGTACGCCGTGCTCCCGGTGACCGGTAAAAACTTGGTCGCGCACCGGTATTGCTATTGCCGCATGTGCTGTCACACCGACAAGGCCTGATGAAATCGTCATTCAGAATGGGACTCAGCTTCGGATTGACCTCAGGGGTCATCACGACGCTGGGCTTGATTGTTGGCCTGCACGCCGGCACCCATTCGCGGGCCGCAGTACTTGGCGGCATTTTGACGATCGCGATTGCCGATTCGTTCTCCGATGCCCTAGGCATCCATCTTGCGGAAGAATCGAAGGGCATGGCGCCAGTCCTCCACATATGGGAATCGACGGTGGCGACCCTGCTTTCCAAGTTCATCATTGCAGCGACCTTTGCTGTCCCACTGCTGCTGTTTGAGCTTCGAACGTCCGTCCTGGTCAGCCTCCTCTGGGGCATTGCGATCTTGACGACGCTCAGTTTCTTCACGGCACGCACGCAGCACATACGTGCAGGGAAAGTAATCGGAGAGCACTTGCTGATCGCGTTCTCCGTCATCACCGTGTCATATTATGTGGGCCTCTGGGTCTCGTATCTGCAGCTATGAATTTTCATCACAGCACCCTCCGCTTCACGTCGGTCAACGCATCCTACGAGGGGCGGAGTAACTCGGTTGACGCGCTCGCAACCCAGCGTCGGATCGCGGACTGTCAGATCACTTCAGAGAGGAGAGAATAATGGCCACGTTCCTCATTTCCGGCAGTCGAGGCACGGACGATCCTACCATGGCAACGCTGCCGTTCATGGCAGCCAAGACGGCCAAAGAGCAGGGGCATGATGTCATTGTGTGGTTATGGAATGAGGCCGTCACGCTGGGACGCAAAGGCACAGCCGACCATGTTCACGGTGTGAATTTGACTCCACTAAAAGATCTACTGGCAGCTCTAGAGACAGCCGGAGTTCAGATCTGGGTCTGCGGCGCCTGCGCAGTGGCGAGACAGATGGGCGCCACGGACCTTGTTCCCGGCGCGTCGATCAAGGGCATGCAGGATTACATCAAGGCCGTGTCCGAGCGGGAGAAAAGTATTGCCTTCTAGTCATGATGGAGCGAATCCATGCGCGATAAGCTTGTGTTCGTGCTCTTATGGTTCATCAGTGGCGGCGTGGTGTCGTCCTCTGGAGCTGCGGAACAGCACATGATGCAGCCGCGGGTCCCGCCCGACAAGTTGGCGGAAGCTCAAGCTCTTGTGAGCCCGTTCTCGGAATCGCCTGAGATCTTCGCCAAGGGAAAAGCGCTCTATGAGGGCAAGGGAACTTGCGTGAATTGTCACGGTCAAAGCGGAGCAGGCGATGGCCCCGTCTCCGCATCGTTGAGTCCCTCCCCGAGGAATTTTCATCACCATGGCTTTTGGCGTCATCGCACGGAAGGGGAAATCTTCTGGGTGATCAAGTTTGGATCGCCCGGTACTTCCATGATTGGCTTCGGCGGAGTGCTGACAGACGAAGAGATCTGGGCACTCATTCAGTACGAGCAAAGCTTCGCTGGAGAGCATGGACCAGGGCGCGGAATGGGGCCCCGCCGCGGGAGAGGTGGGATGGGACCCGGAGGCGCTGGATGTTGTGCCGATCAAGGCCCTAAGCCGTGAATGGATCCGCCACTGTTGCCTTTTGCGTCAGCCCGCTCGATCCATCAGACCTGGAATGCCCCACGGTCGCAACCATCTCTCTACCGCTACTCTAAGATCCCGTCAAATCTCGTCAATCGTTGACCGGTTGGGGAACGTCCCTGGCATGAACCTCGCTTTTCGGTAGCGAGCAAACACTTCATCACGGAGGAACCCCTATGGAAGATGAGAACGCCAAGAATTCAGGACAGTCCTCGCCAGTACTCGCCTTTCTAAGCGGAGCCCTTGCCGGTGCGATCGCCGGAGTGCTTTTCGCACCGAAGGCAGGTGATGAGACACGGCGGGAATTGAAGGGGTATGCCCGGAAGACAGAGGAGGAGCTGATCGAAAAGGCCAAAGAGGCGCGGGCTGCGCTCGATGATGCCATTGAACGGGGGAAACACTTCCTATCCGAAAAACGAGCTGACGTCGAAGCGGCGGTGAAAGCCGGCAAAGACGCCATGAAAGAGTGAACGGAAAAGTGAGCATGGAGCCGTGAGAAGTACGAAACGCACGAGCGACGCAGGCAGGGTCGCCGTCTTGTTCGTTGGGCTGATGACTGCCTTGTGTCTATGGCCTGTACAGGAGAGCATGTCAGCCGGTTCGAGAGGCACGATCTCAAAGCCGGGAGCCAATGCGGATACAGGACGGAGCATCTTTAACGGAAAGGGCCTCTGTTATTACTGCCATGGAATGGACGGCGATTTGGACAAGCCGCCCCAATTAGCCCCTGACATCGCCGCGTTCATTGCCGAGCTTGATCCCAAGCCACCGGACCTGAGGAGC
>DASTJX010000130.1:0-2124 GCA_035716265.1 Nitrospira sp. | reverse complement strand
CTCAGTATGCGGGATCTGAACGATGCGATTCGGACGGCATCAATGTTTCCGGCGGCCCGCTATGGCAGCATTGAGGTGCGGCCTCTGAAAGAGGACGGCTGTGCCTGAATAACCTGACAGTGCCACTCCTTGAAGTATCGGCGTCGTCATCCTCTACAAGCAGGGAAAGGAGTCATCTATGAGCCGTGTACGGGTTCTGGTTGGAACGAAGAAAGGTGCATTCATATTGACGGCGGACGGCAAGCGACAACATTGGGACATCAATGGCCCTCATTTTGCCGGTTGGGAAATGTACCACCTCAAAGGGTCGCCTGCCGATCCAAATCGACTGTATGCCTCGCAGACCAGCAGCTGGTTCGGACAGATCATTCAACGCTCCGACGATGGCGGCAAGACATGGGAGACGCCGGGCGGTGAGAAGATGCCTGGTCCATACGACCCTCCTGGAGGACAAAGTAACAAATTCGTCTACGACACGTCCTCTGAATCCGGCAAACCTCTGACGACGCACCAGTGGTATGACGGAACCCAACGTCCATGGGAATTCAAGCGCGTGTGGCATCTCGAACCCTCGCTGACCGAGCCTGACACCGTCTACGCCGGCGTTGAGGACGCGGCCTTGTTTCGTTCGACCGACGGGGCGAAAACCTGGCACGAGTTGGCGAGTTTGCGCAGCACAAAAGGTGAACTCTGGCAACCGGGCGCAGGCGGCATGTGCCTACACACCGTCATATTGGACCCCCATCATCCACAAAGGATCTTCATTGCCATTTCAGCCGCCGGCGTGTTCAGAACCGACGATGGGGGCAAGACCTGGCGCCCGGTGAACCGTGGCTTGAAATCGCAGTACGAACTTCCTGATCCCGACGCGGAAGTCGGCCACTGTGTGCACAACATCGCAATGCATCCTTCGCGTCCACACGTGCTGTTCATGCAAAAGCATTGGGACGTGATGCGGAGCGATGATGCCGGAGAATCCTGGCACGAGGTGAGCGGGAATCTGCCGACTGACTTTGGTTTCCCCATCGCCGTACATGCGCATGAGCCGAACACCGTCTACGTGGTCCCGATCAAGAGCGATTCGGAGCACTTTCCGCCTGAGGGAAAATTGCGGGTGTATCGGAGTCGTTCAGGCGGCGATGAATGGGAAGCGCTCACGAAGGGACTCCCCCAGCGTGATTGCTACGTCAACATCTTGCGCGACGCGATGGCGGTCGATTCACTCGATCCCTGCGGTTTGTACTTCGGCACCACTGGAGGGCAGGTGTACGGATCGGCCGACGGCGGCGACACATGGGAGCCTCTTGTCCGGGATCTGCCGGCGGTCCTCTCCGTGGAAGTTCAGACACTGTAACAGCAGCTGAGGGCAAAAACATTGAAGAGTCCGGTCATGCCGCTTTGTGATAAGCAACCGCTCGGTCAGTGCACACCATGATACGAGTCGTCTTGCCCGCACATTTACGGACATTGGCGCGCGTCGCCGGGGAGGTCACCGTCGAGGTCCATGGCCCGGTGACGCAGCGCTCAGTTCTGGACGCGGTCGAGGCCGGCTACCCGATGCTGAGCGGAACCATCCGAGATCACGTCACAAAAAAGCGGCGGGCCTTTGTGAGGTTCTTCGCATGTGAGCAGGACCTTTCTCACGAATCGCCGGATGCCTTACTGCCCGATGCCGTAGCCACAGGCGCAGAGCCTTTTTTGATCGTCGGTGCTATGGCAGGCGGCTAGTCGTCATTCTCAGCAACCCGCTTCTCTGTTATTGAAGGACAGACCATTCTTCATTCGACACATGAGCGAAGAAGCGATGCATAATGCGCGTGAAGCGATCAACGAAGTGTACGGTGCTGAGTCGCGCCGGGTGCTCGCCACCCTGATCCGCCTCCTCGGCGATTTCGACTTGGCCGAAGAGGCCTTGCATGAAGCGTTCGCTGCAGCGATGGAGCAATGGCCCCGCGACGGCCTGCCTGCCAACCCGCGGGCCTGGCTCGTGTCGACCGGCCGATTCAAGGCGATCGACGCCATGCGACGCCGCGCGCGCTACCATGCGACGTTGGACGAATATGCGAGAGAGCACGATAGCCTTGCCACGGAGAGCGCCGAAGCCGACGATCAGAACATCGACGA
>DASTJX010000129.1:0-2885 GCA_035716265.1 Nitrospira sp. | reverse complement strand
CGATCGTCATGATCCTGGCTTCGGTGGCCATGCCATTGAGCCGGGTCTCGACCAAACGATCACACGAGATCGAGCTACGGCAGGATCTACGGATCATGCGGGCGGCTATCGACACGTTCAAGACCGAATGGAACCGGGACGGCGACGTCCTCATCGGCCCGCTGTGCGTGAAAAACAAGCTGTCATGCAAAGATGTGACGAGCATCTATGGCTATCCAAAATCATTGGAAATGCTTCTGGGCGTCAAATTGACGAGTGAGGAAGCCACCGTACGAGGCACCACGATCAGGCGGTACCTTCGAAGTCTCCCCCTTGATCCCCTGACCGGCGAGGCGAATTGGCAATTCCGCTGTTACAAGGATGCACCCAATGCCTCGAGCTGGTGTGGGGACGACGTCTACGACGTCATGACCGTCAGTAAGGAAACGGCGCTAGATGGAACGAAATACCGAGATTGGTGAATTCCGTCTCGCCGGGGAGCCAGGTTTTACGTTGATCGAGCTGCTGATTGTCGTGTCGATCATCGGTATCTTGGCGACGTTGGCCGCACCGAGTTACCAGACGTCCGTAGTTAAAGCTAAGGAGGCGGCATTGCGGCAAGACCTCTTCACTCTACGCGATGTGCTGGATCAACATCGAGCAGATCAGGGGAAATACCCTGCTTCGCTGGAAGCGCTTGTGAGCGCCGGTTATCTGCGGGGGATTCCCAAGGACCCTTTCACAGGCGCTACGACATCGTGGCAGGAAATGACCGATGTGATGGAAGGCGGAACCTTTGATGTGTTTTCAGGCTCAGAATTAGTGGGGACAAACGGAACACCGTACAACCGCTGGTGAGCATGCACGTGTCTCCTCATCATACAGCGCTCCATGGCTTGAGACGGAATGATGGCCGAGCCGACTGCTCCGCCGTTCGCGCGATCACCCTCTGCCTGCTCGCGGTGCTGGCTCTCGCCGCCGGCGCCTGCGGAGAGTTGGAGCCGATGGTTGAACCGGAGATGGTCGACCTTCAGCTGACGCTCGATACGCTGAGAACCCAGGTGCGAGATGCCCAACGGAATCTGGCCGAAGTACGGACTGAACTGGAGTCGCGCCGTCAAGAGTTGGCTGATGCCCAGGTGGCCCGTGCGCAACTTGAGGGGCGGGTGCGAGAGGCGGAACGTAGGGTCACGGAAGCCCGTCAGGTTATCCAACTGCAGCGAGAAGAACTCGTTGCCGCTAAAACAGAGCGGGAGCGCGTCTTCCGCAGCAGCTCGCAGCAGCTGAAGCAACTCCAACGAAGAGGGGTCAAGCCCGGCGGTCTGGACAGTGCCGAAATGGAAGGCTTAGCGGTTCCAACTGGTGGATCGTTGCCGTGGTCATTCAACAATGCGTCACGGCCGGCGACGCCGGCGATTAATGGGCTATCGTCGAAGGGAACGGCCACTGCGGTGGCCGTGAGGCGGCAAGCTCCCCTCACAGAGATCGTGGTGAAGCAGGGTGATACGCTGTATAGCCTTGCGCGCAAACATCGGATGACACTCAGCCGCCTGCGGTCGCTCAATTATCTGAGCGACGACCAGATCATCGTCGGTCAGATCCTGTGGGTGACGGAGAATTGACCGTGCCTCAGGGCTGCGATCGGCAAGCCCCTCACTCATGAGTAATTCTTATGGCTGTATTCGCGTACCGCGTAGCGCGTCCTGATGGATCGACGCTCGAAGGCCAGATCGAAGGCGACGAAGAACCGCTCGTCCGCGCGAAGCTCGAGGGGCAGGGATTTCTCATCTTTGACCTCAAGCGTCGGGGGGGTGTCTCAAGTCGGCCGACGATTGACCTGGGCCGATTGCGTGGCCTTGCGATCAGCGATTTTCTCGTCTTCAACCAGGAGCTGTTGGCGCTGCTGAAGGCCGGTCTTCCCGTCCTGCGCGTGTGGGATCTGCTGATTGAGCGCGCGCGCCATCAGGGTTTTCAACAAGCGTTGCGAATGGTGCGTCAGGACATTCGGGGCGGAGCATCGGCTTCCGAGGCCCTCACCAGGCACCCGGGATATTTTTCAGAGCTCTATGTCGCCACGATACGGGCGGGGGAGCAGTCGGGAAACTTGGTGGAAGTGTTGAAACGATTCATCGGCTATTTGAAGTTGATGATCGGGCTTCGTCAGAAAGTCAGCAAGGCGCTCGCCTATCCGGCCTTCTTGGTGTTGACCGGCGTTGCCGTCGTCGGGTTTTTGCTGAGTTATGTCATGCCGACGTTCATTTCCGTCTATGCAGAAACCGCCAAATCCTTGCCGTTCGCGACGCAAATGTTGATCGATGTGGTGTCGAGCGCCAGACTGTACGTCATACCTGTCACCGCGCTGCTTATCGGTCTGCTGTTGCTCGGGCGAGCCTACTATTCGACACCGCATGGCCAAATCCGGGTGGATCAATTGCTGCTGCGTGCGCCCGTGCTGGGCGCCGTTTTTGTCAAGCATCACACCATTCAGCTGGCGCGAACATTGGGGACGATTCTTGCCGGAGGGACGCCTCTCGTCGAGGCGTTACATATCACCAAAAGCGCGGTCTCGAACCGATACATCGGAGTGGGATTGACCGAAGCGGTGAGTGAGATTCGTGAGGGGACGACGCTCGCCTCGGCACTGGAGCGACGAAAGGTTTTCCCGAAGCTTGCCATTGAAATGTTGTCCGTCGGCGAGGAAACCGGCTCGCTCGAAGCGATGTTGCACGATGTGGCCGAGTTTTATGAAGGCGATCTCGATCTCCGGTTGACACAATTGACGACGTGGATCGAGCCGGTGCTTCTGCTGGTGATGGGAATTCTCGTCGGAGGCATAGTCATCGTGATGTATCTGCCCGTCTTTCAAATGGCAGGGAACGTGTGAGCGGTTCATGACTTATCCGAGC
>DASTJX010000128.1:0-4580 GCA_035716265.1 Nitrospira sp. | reverse complement strand
ACCGATTTCAAGCAACTGCTCGGCTTCCGACTTTCCGATCCGGGTACGCAGCGGGCCTTGTATGTCCTGACCGTGCTCTGTCTCGGTGGCGCCTACTTGCTGTGCTGGTGGATTACCCGTTCGCGGGCAGGACGGGTGTTGATCGCCGTACGAGACAGCGAGCCACGCGTCGTGTTCTCAGGCTATACGCCGGCAAACTATAAGTTATTTGTTTTTGTCGTTGCCGCGGCGTTGGCTGGACTCGCCGGAATGCTGTATGTCCCGCAAGTCGGGATTATCACGCCGGCTCAAATCGGGGTCCTTCCCTCCTTGGAAATGGTCATTTGGGTGGCGGTTGGCGGGCGCGGAACATTGGCGGGAGCGGTGCTTGGGGCAATCAGCGTCAATCTTGGCCGCAGCATTCTGACCAATTATTTTCCGGAACTGTGGCCGTTTATCCTCGGTGGGCTCTTCGTCGTGGTCGTCCTCTTGTTCCCCGACGGGCTGGTTGGCATCATGCGCCAAATACAGGAACGAGTCCACAACATGAGAGTGACCGCCCTCTCTGCCGAGGAAGGGCTGCGATGAGCGACCACGGCTCCATTATTTATTTGGAAGGCGTCGTCGTCGACTATGACGGCTTCAAGGCGCTCAACAATCTCAACTTCATCGTCAACTACAATGAACTGCGTGTCGTCATCGGACCGAACGGAGCGGGAAAAACGACGTTGCTCGACGTGATTTGCGGAAGGACAAGGCCGGTCGCCGGGCGGGTCATTTTCGGCAAGGATCAGGAGCTGATCGGGAAGCGCGAAGATGAGATTGTCAAGCTTGGGATCGGCAGAAAATTTCAGGCACCGTCGATTTATGCGAATCTGACCGTATGGGAAAACCTCGATCTCTCGCTGAAGCGGCCCAGCAAGGGGGTATTCTCTACCTTGCTCGGCATGTCAACGGCAGAGGAACGGGAGAAAATCGCCGAGACGTTGATGACGATCGGCTTAGGCGACTACGCCGGCATGAGGGCGGGATCCTTGTCCCATGGTCAAAAGCAATGGCTCGAAATCGGCATGGTGATCTTGCAGGATCCCACTCTCTTGTTGGTCGACGAGCCGGTGGCGGGCATGACGGACAAAGAAACGGAACAGACCGGCAGGCTGTTGCAATCGTTGGCCGAAAAACATGCGATCGTCGTGATCGAACACGATATGGAATTCGTCCGGCAAATCGCCCGCATCGTCACCGTCCTCCATGAAGGCACGGTCATTTGTGAGGGGACGGTGGAGAAGGTTCAGTCCGACGACCGAGTGAGAGAGATCTATCTGGGCAGGCAAAGGGTCGCGCATGGATAGGATGCTGAAAAGACGCTCCAGCTACGTTCTCGCATCGATCAAAGCCTCGGCGTACCCTGGGCAAACGCCCTGTTCCGACAGGCGGTGGGTGGGCGGGTGAGACGGTCAGGTGTCTCGGCACCTCGCTCGCTGCGGCCTTGCTGGACCCTCTTTTGAACATCCTATGAGCCACGAATGTGATCGGCAATGCTGGAACTGAAGAAGATCAATGCCTATTACGGCGAAAGCCACATTCTCCGCGATGTCACGTTCACGGTTTCGGACGGTGAGGTCGTGTGCTTGATGGGCCGGAACGGCGTGGGCAAAACGACGACTCTCAAAGTCATCACCGGACTGCTGCCAGCCCGTTCGGGAGATATGGTGTTTGATGGAGAAAACGTCACGAAGCTGTCCACAGACCGCAGAGCCCGCCGCGGCCTGGCGATCGTGCCACAAGGTCGTGAGGTCATCCCACATCTCACGGTACGCGAAAATTTGCAACTCGGCTTCTGGGCCCGATCCGATTCGCCGGACGCCGCGGTGGAAAAGGCCGCGTTCGATGAGGTGTACCACTTGTTTCCGAAGCTCACGCAGATTCTTCATCGCCCGGGCGGAGTGCTCAGCGGGGGGGAGCAGCAGCAATTGGCGATCGGCCGAGCCTTGCTCTCCAATCCGAAACTGCTCTTGCTGGACGAGCCGACCGAAGGCATCCAGCCTTCTATTGTCGATCAGATCGAAGACGTCATTCTCGGCTTCAAGAAGTCCCGTCGATTCGCCATCTTATTGGTTGAACAGGGTCTCCATTTTGCCGCCAGATTGGCTGAGCAATACGTCGTCATGGCCAAAGGTGCGGTGGTGGCGGCCGGCAAGAGCGATGAGCTAAGTGCCGAGATGGTGCGTCAGCATTTGACGGTGTAGGCGAGGATCTTGTCACTACTCGGAGAGTAGCGCCCTCGCTCCCTGTGCTAACGGAACGCTGCACGCCGGACCAATCTATGTTGCTCATTGCGGAGGTGCTCGTTCACGCGCGCGCTATGGGACCAAACCAGGTGGAGCCGGTCCGGGTGGGTGCCCTGAGCACAACGTTCCTTCCGATCTGGAGATATCAGCTTGCCCGCTTGCGAGGAGGGAAGGAAGGAAAGATGGTAGTGAAAACATCTCTTTTCATCATCCTGGCCTTCGGGTGTTTCGCCTCGCATGCCGTGGCGTGGAACGATCTCGGGCACATGATGGCGGGCGCTATCGCCTATGACCGGCTGGCGCCGGAAGTTCGGCAGAAGGTCATCACGCTGCTCGAGCTGAATCCGCAGTACGCTACGTGGGTGGCTGACGTCCCTGAACATGACAAGGCGCGAGTGGCGTTTCTTCGAGCAACTCGATGGGCCGATGACATCAAACGTGATCCGGCGTACCAGCAGGATGGGAGCGAAGGGGGGAACCGTCCATCAGGGCCGGAAGTTGCTCGGAACACTGGTTATGAGGATATGCTCCAGCATAAGTATTGGCACTTCATCAATCTCCCGTTCTCCCCGGATCACACCGCTCTTGTCGGTCCCCGAAGTCCAAACGCACAAACGCAAATTGCGTTGTTCCGTCAGGCGCTGAAATCCACCGCCAGTTCCGACTCTCTCAAATCGTACGACCTTGTCTGGCTCATCCATCTCGTGGCCGATGTTCATCAGCCCTTGCATGCGGTCTCTCGCTTTGACAAAGCGCATATGAATGGGGACGACGGAGGCAATGGTGTCGTCGTGTGTAGCCCTCCCTGTGAAACAAAAGAAAAACTGCACGCCTTCTGGGATAATGCCCTCGGCGTGAGCACGGATACGACAACCGCCATAGAGAAGGCCAGGCAATTGCCCGCCGTCGATCCGCAGCTTGCCGCCATCAGCGATGAACGTATCTGGATCCAGGAAAGCTTCGAGTCCGCTCGAACGCACGTCTACGTCTCACCCGTCGGGATAGGGGTTGGTCCCTTTGAGTTGACCGACAGCTACAAGGCCGCGGCACAAAACGTGGCTGGTCAGCGCATGGCTCTCGCGGGGACTCGCCTGGCAAACCTGCTCAATGACGCATTCCGCTAAGCTGTGGTGTCTGATTCTAAAACCGCTTTGAGGTGATTTCTCAGGATGGATCATGTGCCAGAAAACATCACTGATGACTGGCGTCTCCGTGCGTAATCACTGACCTCCTGTTAGTTTTGACAGTATCCAAGCGTAGGCATCACAAGTAGAGTCTCCCCCACCATACATCTCTTGACTGGAACAAATCATCGGGTCGATGGATTGCCACTTTGGCGGAAGGAGCGGATGAACATGAAAAGACACGCCTCTCGTAAGCTGCGGCTCATCGCCACGCTCGCGGGTGTGACCATGATGCTGCCTGGATGGTTCTCCGGCTCTGCATCGGCAGCATCCGCCAGGCAAATTGATGCGGGTGTGGATGACGCCATTGCGAAGTTCGAACAAGAAGTCAAAGGCGGCAAAAGCTTCATGGAGAGCAGCAAAGGGATGCTGGTGTTCCCAACAGTGCTCAAAGGCGGGGCCGGCTTTGGAGGAGAGTATGGCGAGGGGGCACTCCGGATCGGCGGCAAGACCGCAGATTACTACAGTATGTTGCAGGGATCATTCGGGTTTCAGCTTGGAGGGGAAATTAAGACTGTCTACCTCGTGTTTCTGGATGAAGGAGCTCTGAAACGATTCCGGGACAGCGAAGGCTGGAAGGCGGGCGTCGACGGCTCGGTTTCCCTCATCACTTTGGGAGCAGGCGGTACTATTGATACGAACAATCTGAAAGATCCGATTGTCGCCTTCGTCTTAGGGCAGAAGGGACTCATGTATAACCTGTCGCTGGAAGGGACGAAATTCACAAAACAGCATAAGAAATAGGCGTGCATGGTTGTTGGGCGCGGGGCTTGGGTGTTCACGCATGGTCCGAGCGGTGTTCCATTTTCTCGCCCGCTCCAGCAGTCATAGGGCAAGAAACAACTGTGTCGTACGGCCGCCCGACTCTCTGCACGCCATTGTTTACTCGACGCTATTCGTCACTTGCATTCTCGCCCCCGGGTCGCTCCTTGCCGACGCATGGGCCGAAGACACACCCGGCCAGGTCGCTCAAAAGCTGGAACACGTCGCCCTCAGGCTTAAAGAAGCCGAAAAGGCTGTCGAGAAGCGGCTCTTGTCCGAAAGCCTCCGGCTGCATTTCTACGGGTATCTCGAAGGTTCGTACACCCAAAACTTCAATAATCCGTCCAATCACATCAATCAACTC
>DASTJX010000127.1:0-10573 GCA_035716265.1 Nitrospira sp. | reverse complement strand
TTCGACCGCATCCGTTCGGCAAGCGCAGGTTCTCCGAGCCTCCGCGATTCGCGACAGGAATCGGTGAGCGCTAGCTTAAGAAAACGCAATGGCGACGAGTCGCTATAGACCCGTCGCCGTCAACAGAGGGTAGCCGCTGTTGAATCCCCACATTTCGTCGATTTTTTGTGTGCCTTGCCCTATGCTGAATTCTTTCGGGAAGGACAATGATGAACGAGCAAACGCTTTCCAATCGAATCCTGGCCGGTGCGGTCACGTTCATCGTATTGGGGCTGATCTGGGTAGCCATCATCAGCAGTCTGCCTTCAGAACAGGAGCTCGCTGCCAAGGAAGCGCCGATCTTACCGCGGGCAGTGGCTAAATCCCTTCCGGAACCCATACTCGATCTGTCGATTCCTGGTGTGCCGCCACCTCAGCCAGCTCCGCTGACGACTGTCGCCAAAGAGATGCCGTCCGCCTCCAAGCCGCGTGATCCTCGTGCTGCGCAAATCTCTCGACTGCGGTGTGAAGCCGAAGTCGAACAGCTCTGCCCCGTGTCTCTCGATGGAACCGCCCGTCAGCAATGCCTTGAAGAGCGCACGCCGGAACTTCCCGTGTCCTGTCAGCATCAGTTGCGCCGGCGCTTGGTTAAATGGAAAGAAGAGCGGAGCCGCTTGACGGCGGCCTGTCAGGTGGATATCAAGCGATTTTGTCTCATGAAACCAGGAAGCGGCGAGCTGCTGCAGTGTCTCCAGCAACATGCCCAGGAACTATCGGACGGGTGTCATGAGAGACTTCCGAAAGGGGCGCTGCACTCCAAGTTCTAGGATCCGCTATCGGGCCTTCGGCTGAACGACATAGAATGTCATCGAGACGCCGGCCACCTCGATCAGATCGCCGTCCTTCAACTGCTGTTGCACAGTTACCGGCTTTCCATTCACGAGCAGCGGTTTGTTGGGCTGCGAGGGGCTGGCGGTAAAACCTCCTGCTCGGACGGAAATCAATGCGGCTGTTTTGGGAGCGAACCAGCCGGTCAGGCGGATGGCTGCACCGTCCTGCGACCCGATCAGATTAAAGGGCTTGCTGAGCTGATACTCTAAGTGGTCGGTTTTTCCCGCGGTGACTAAGATCCTTGCCGTGACCGACGGCCCGCCTTCAGATTTGCTTGGAATTGCCATCGTTTCATCGAACCCCGTAGAGGTCGATGAGGCCCGCGCAGTAACCGTGCCACTGTCCTGAAAAATGATGCGATGCTGACCGATCGCGATGACGTCGGCGTCATGCAGTTGAGCGCGCTCAACTGCTTGACCGTTGACCGTCGTGCCGTTCGTGCTCTTGAGATCCTCCAAAAAGTATACGGATTGCACTCGAGTAATCCTCGCGTGGTGGCTCGACACGGTGTGATCCTCAATCAACAAATCGTTATCCGGCTTTCGGCCGATCGTAAAGCAATCCCGTTGAAGCTCGACCGAGCTGGAACTTTGGCCCTGGAGTTTGACGAGAAGTTTCGCCGAGTTGGTGACGATGTCCATCGTACAGGCTCCGATGAAGGTCAAGACGCTTTCAACAACCAACGCGGCGCGAGGCGGTGCCACAGTCGACGGGCCGCGCTTCCTCCGACGCTGACCAATACCACCGTGATGTTGTCGTCTCCGCCGGCGTCATTCGCCAGCGAGACCAACCGCTTCGTGATGTCGCACAGATCACCGGCCGCCTCGACGGTCCTGAGGATGTCGCGGCACCGGACGCCCCGGGTGAGACCGTCTGAACACAACAGCAGGACATCGCCGTCGAAGATTGGGATCTCGGCGAGATCGATGTCAACGGTGCTCTCGACGCCCAAAGCTCGAGTCACGATATTCCGTCGCGGTGAACGCTCCGCTTCATCTTCGGTCATGTAGCCTTTTGCCACTTGTTCGGCTACCCACGAATGATCGCTCGTCAGCGCCTGTATCGCACCATTACGGATCAAGTACAGCCGGCTATCTCCGACGTGGGCAACGGACACATGTCGCTCGGTAAGGCGGGCGGCGACGACGGTGGTTCCCATCCCGGCATACTTGGCGTGCTTCCATGACGCGCGATACACCGTCTCATTGGCGGTGTGAATGGCATCAGCCAGCTGGTTCGTCAGGGGAGATAAATCGGGGTTAATCGAAGCTCGACCGGCAACACACGCGCTTCGGGTTTTGTCCTTCACGTAGGCGAGGATGGCGTCGATCGCCATGTGGCTTGCCACTTCTCCCGCATTGCCGCCCCCCATCCCGTCACAGACGACATAGAGTCCGAGTGCCGGCTCAGCCGCATAGCAGTCTTCGTTGTGGGACCGCTTGCGTCCGATGTCGGTTTGGGCAAAGTGAAGCCGGGTGATCGCCACAAGCCCTCCTCCTAGGCGGCGAGACTCTGGAGACAGGAGCGGAGATCTTGAGCGAGCTCTCCGGCCCGGCGATAACGCTGGGGCAGCTCTTTTTGCAAGGCTCGGTTCAACACGTCCTCAAACAGTGGGGGGAGGTCCTGGCGCAGCGTGTGAAGCTGAGGATGCGGATTGTGCGCGATGGCGAAGAGCAGGGCCGACAGGTTGTCAGCCGTGAACGGCGGTTGTCCGGTCAACAGCTCGAAGAGCACGACCCCGAGAGAAAACACATCAGAACGTCCGTCGACTTTTTTCCCGGCAATCTGCTCGGGCGACATGTAGGTGGGCGTGCCCAGAACGACATCGGTCTGTGTCTTGCTGTTCGATGTCATTTTCGCGATGCCGAAGTCCATGACCTTCACCAGACGCTCCCTGGTGATCATGATGTTCGCGGGTTTGATGTCGCGATGTACCACGCCCTGTTGGTGGGCATAATCGAGGGCCTCGGCGACGGACGCGAGCGTCGGGATGAGGTCGGGGAGCGGCATGAGATGCGGCTTGCGCGACCACTCTTTCAGCGACCGACCTTCGACCAGCTCCATCGCGATATAGCCCAGGTCATGCTGTTCACCGGCATCGTAGATGGTGACGATGTTGGGATGAGAGAGGCGTCCCGCCGATTCGGCTTCGCGGAAGAAACGAGCCCGGATCTCCTGCAGCTTCTCCGAGTCATCTAACTGATCCAGACGCATGGTCTTGATTGCGACGAAGCGTTGAATCGTGGGGTCTTTGCCGAGATACACCAGGCCCATCGCCCCCCGTCCCAATTCCTTGAGGATTTTGTAGCGGCCAAGATTGGTCGGAGGATGTCCATTGAGGATGACGGCCGCGGCTTTCTCCGTTGCCTGCTCGGCGATCGCATCGTCGGTCTCCGACAGGAGCGGTTCTTCCACTTCTGCCGCTCGCGCGGGTTTTCGCTTGATTTCGGGCGGTGAAAACATGTTGCGCAAGAGGTCCATATGACGGAGCCAGGCGATCGTCAGCCACAGTCCGCACGCGACGACTAAGATCGTATAGCCTTGCACAAATGCATAGAGCCCCATCTGATGGATCAACGGCAGGCCGACCGAGCCCAGAGCCTTGGCGCCAAAAACGACGACGATCAGCGCGGCCGATGGAAGGACAATGCAGCGAAGAAAGCTCGATCCGCGGCCGTTGTCTGGAAGCTGCTCATACGCTGAGACCGCAAGGGCAATGACCAGCCCGAGTGCGATGCCTTCGGCCACCAACCGCACCGCGTTCGGTCCGGTCACCGCGGTCAAGGGGATGCTGAAGAACTCTACCCAGGCCATGCTGCCGAGGAGGGGACCCAGCAGGAGAGCCGCGAGAATGCCGCTCGCGTGAGGGATAATCCAATGCAAGCCTTTTGACATGGGTTCTGTTCGAGACGATTGAATGGTCCTCAGTCTAACGGAGGGCGGTGAAGAGTCAATGAATACCAGGAAAAATGCGAGGATGGACGTTGTGAGAGGACGGCTCTGAGCAGGCTACCTTAGGCTCTTGCGGCGGCTTGGAGCGGCTCCAGCAGCGCGGGATTTACGCGGAGATCCCCACGTCCGTAACCAACCTCAATGTCCGGCTTTGTGATCCCATGAAAGTCGCTGCCGCCGGTCACGAGCAGGCCGAGACGTTGTGTCAATTCCAGATAATTGGCCGTTTGAGATTTGCTGTGCGTGCTGTAGTACACCTCGACCCCTCCCAGGCCTGCCTCCTTGAGGGCCGTGAGGCAGGAGCGGAGTCCGTCGCCGGTATCTTTCACCCATGTGGGATGCGCCAACACGGCGACACCTTTGGCCTCGCGAATCCATCGGATCGCTTCTTCCGGCGTAGGCAGTTCCCGGGCGACGTACGCGAGTTTGCCCTCGGCAAGATAACGGTCGAAGGCCTCCTTCGCTGACGAGACATATTTCTTACGCATGAGCAGCTGAGCAATATGGGGTCGTCCGACCGATTCGGTCCCGGCCAGCGCCCGCACCTCATCATACGTCACATCGAGACCGGCTCCACGAAGACGTTCGATGATAAGCGGATTGCGTCGATGTCGGCTGGCTCGAAGGGAAGCCAGCCGACTGGTAAATAGGCTGTCCTCACACTCAACGTAATAGCCCAGAATGTGCAGCTCGCTGTAACCGTCATATGAACTGACTTCGACCCCGGGGATCACTTCGATGCCAAGGTGTTGGGCGACGGCCTGGGCTTCGGAAATGCCGCTGGTGATGTCGTGGTCAGTGATCGCCAACGCTGTGACGTTGGCTTTCTTGGCCAACGCCAACACCTCGGACGGCTGCAGGCTTCCGTCCGAATGGGTGGTATGAAGGTGGAGATCGATTCGACTCACGGCAACTCGTGCGCCCGTAGGGCCGGTCTCGGTTTTTGGGCAATCAGTTGAGCGGTAAAGATGGAGCCCAATCCGTGGCCTCCCTCATGTTCGCCTTCGTCGTATGACAGTACTCGGAGGGAGGACGTCAGACGAAGCAGTTCGTTCTGTGCCAGACAGAACTCCCACCGCCGTGGATGGCGATAGCGCACGTAGTTATCGATGGTGAAGGTTTCGTAGAGGAGCACTCCCTCCGGCTTCAAGGCCTCAATCAGCGACGGAAATAACGGCCGGTGCAGATAAAAACACACGATGATGGCATCGTAGGTATGGGCCGGAAATTCGGGTCGCTCGACGGTGACTCGTTCGAGGTCGACTTCTTTGGTCTCGACATGAAGATGCCGTCTTGCGGCCTCGGCCGATAGTTTGGCGAGACTCTCGCCATCGCGGTCAATGGCGTCGACTTCGAAACCGTGGCTGGCGAGATACAGCGCATGGCGCCCGCTTGCGCTCGCGACGTCCAGTGCTCGACCTTTCGGTAAACGGTTCAGGTTCTGGGCAACGAAGCGGGATGGCATAGGATCGATGAGTTGGTCATGGTGGGTGGCGCGCCCCCGGTCCACTTTGATGCCTACCGACCCAGTAGTATGAGCGAGTGGAGGGGTTAACTTACGAAGCCAGAGACGCACGCGGCTGATTGGAAACTCCGTAAACAACATCGACAGCATCTTTTCAGCAAGGCTCTCGAGTAGGGCGGAAATCTCTCGTCCTCCCAACTCGACGATCCGTTCGACGACCGTGGCATAATCCACGGTGTCGCCCAAAAGGTCCGAGCCCGCTGCGGATCGGTTTTCACAGTCCAACTCGAGGTCGACGGCCATTCTCTGAGGGTGTCGCCGCTCCTCGGCAGTAACGCCGCAGCGCCCTTGAAACTCCAACCGCTCGATCACAATTCTGTCTGCCATTCTTGGCATTTTCCGGGATGCCCAGAGAAGCTGTCAACCTGTCGTTCGTTGGGGGTCGATAAGGGTGCAAGAAATGGCGTGCCGGGACGCCCTGGTGCCTCAGTTGCCTCTACTCTGTTGGCTCCGTTCAATGAAGAGGGAGGCTGGCACAAGGACTGACCAGGCCGATGCATCACATTTTGGCGTGCACGTTGGGGGAGCAAAGGAAGCAGCCTAATCTAACCCAGTTTGTCGAGCCTGGCAGCGACAGGCCTGCGGTTTCACCACTCGCCGGAGCAACCGAGCCCATGAACCTCCCTTGACGCGCCAATCCAGCCCTTCATATAATGACCGGGCACAGTAATCTAACCGGCTGATTCGCCGAGGAAAATGGCCGAGTTCACACACTTTAACGAGTCGGGTCGGGCGCGGATGGTTGATGTGAGCGCCAAGGCCCAGACCGAACGAGTGGCGACCGCCCAGGCGAAGGTCTACCTCCAACCGGAAACCCTTCAAAAAATACAACGTGGAAAGATTGCTAAAGGGGATGTGCTTGCTGTAGCCCAAGTGGCAGGCGTGATGGGGGCTAAAAAGACCCCCGAGTTGATTCCCATGTGCCATCCGATCTTCCTCTCGGCGGTGGATATCTCGTTCAAGGAAGAACCGCAGCCTGATCGTGACGGACGCTGTTCTATCACGGTGACTGCCACAGCCAAGACGAGCGGGCAGACCGGGGTCGAGATGGAAGCGATGACCGCCGTGTCTGTCGCTGCGCTAACCATCTACGATATGTGCAAGGCGACTGACCGGGCCATGAGCTTCAGCGATGTTTGGCTCGTGTCAAAGGCCGGGGGCAAGTCCGGGGCGTATACGAGATAAGACCCGAACCGACGAGGGAGAGGCGGGAACCCGCGGGAGGCGTGAGTCGAGATGATCACCGTCAAGTTATTCGGGATGACGAAGTTGCTTGCCGGGAATGAATCTACGTTGACCGTTGCCCTCGCCAAGGGGCACTCCGTGAAGAATCTCATTGAACTGGTCAACAAGCGGTATCCCAAGATCGGTGAGCTGATCCATAAGAAAAAAATCCTGGTATCGGTCAATCAGGAAATCGCCCACGAGGATACCAAAGTCCATGATGGCGATGAGGTCGCTTTGCTGCCTCCATTCGCCGGCGGATCCCACACGGCATCGGCGATCGATGACGGCCAATTGGTACGCGTGCAGCGGGAAGATTTTTCAATCGATACGGAGTTGAACCGTGTCAGAAGCCGATCCAAGCGTATCGGCGGCATTGCCATGTTCCTCGGGACTGCACGTGACCGTTCGCAGGGACGGGACGTCGATGGCATTACCTTCGAGCACTATGAAGGGATGGCCCAAAGGAAACTGCGGGAGATCCGGGCGAGGGCGTTGAAGGATTTTGACATTCTAGAATTGTTGATCATTCACCGCTTCGGGGCGATTGCCATCGGTGAAAACATCGTCTTGATCATCGCGGGCGCGGAACACCGTGCAGAAGCGTTTCGCGCGTGTAAGTGGGCCATCGATGAATTGAAGCAAATCACGCCGATCTGGAAGCTGGAGCATACGCCAAGCGGCGAGGTTTGGGTCGAAGAACACCCATGAGGATGGTGAAACTGCAGCAGCTCACACCCACCCACCCCCTCCGTGCAAGGCACGTCGTGACCCGGGCTGCGTTCTCCGGCTGCGGCCTTGAATCGGGTGAGGCGGCGTCGGAGCGGGCGGGTGAGAAATGACACCATTGTGACCATCTTTTTTTGAAAATTATGGCAGATACCTCTCCTCATAACCCTTCGAGTCAGGACATCGTCGATGCCTTCGGGCGGCCGCTGAAAAGTCTCCGCCTCTCGGTGACCGACCGGTGCAACTTGCGGTGCGCCTACTGTATGCCTGAGGAAGAATATGTGTGGCTGCCTCGTGAGGACGTGCTCACCTTCGAGGAAATGGCCCTGCTGGCCGGCTACTTTACGGATCTCGGCGTCGACAAAGTCAGATTAACAGGCGGAGAGCCATTGCTGCGCCGGGATCTCCCGAGACTGATTCGTTTGCTGCTTCAGAATCGCAACATCAAAGAGATCGCCCTGACGACTAATGGCATCCTCCTGTCTGCCCATGCCGAGGCGCTGTATCAAGCCGGCTTAAACCGTGTGACGGTCAGTCTCGATACCTTGAGACCGGAGCGTTTCAGGCAACTCACACGAAGGGACGAATTCGCCCGGGTCATGGAAGGCATTGAGTCAGTTGGCCGGGCGGGCTTTACGGGGCTCAAGCTCGATACCGTCGCGATTCGCGGTTTCAACGACGACGAGTTGATCGGGCTGATTGAATTCGGCAAGCATTATCAAGCCGAAGTGCGGTTCATCGAATACATGGATGTCGGCGGCGCCAACGAATGGGTCCCGGACAAGGTCCTGTCTCGAGAGATGATCCTCGCGGCACTGGGCAAATATTACGGGAGCATTGAACCCTTGCCGGAGCGAGGGTCGGCTCCCGCTCAACGCTTTCTGCTTCCGGATGGCGCGACATTCGGCATCATCCCTTCCACCACCACCCCCTTCTGTTCGACCTGCAACCGAAGCCGGCTGACGGCTGACGGGATGTGGTATCGCTGTCTCTACGCGACTGCCGGCACCGACTTGCGAAAACCGCTTCGCGAGGGTATGCCGGCGGGTGAGATGCTGGCCTTGATTCGAGGCGGATGGCAATCACGACGTGATCGAGGGGCGGAAGACCGCAAGAGCCTGGAACGCGCGGGGTTGCGGGAAGGCGGACTGATCGGGATTGACCGTTTGCGCGACGATCCGCATTTGGAGATGCACGCGCGCGGTGGTTAGCCGCACGCTCGAGAATGCCTCCTGCCGCCGGGCCCACATCGCTTCAGACCGGTGCGAGATGACATGGTAGGTCGTAGTGATCCTCCGTCCTCAACACGGTCTCCCATGCACCCCCGATGGATTAATCTCGGCACCTCATGACTGACCCTTCTTACATCACGGTGCTCGGGCTGGGGTTTGTGCTCGGTCTCCGTCATGCGCTGGATTCAGACCACCTGGCGGCTGTCTCAACGGTGCTCGCAGAGCGGCCGTCATGGCGGGCGTCCGGTCTCGTTGGTCTGAGTTGGGGACTCGGTCACACGGTGATGTTGCTGTTTGTCGGAGCCATCGTCCTGTTCTTGCGCGTCCCGATTCCCCAACCGGTCGCAGACGCGGCTGAATGTGCGGTCGGACTCATGCTCGTCACGCTTGGCGGCCTGCTCGGCATGAAGTTGCTGAGAGAGCGCTGGCACCTGCATCAACACGACCATCACGGAAAGAGGCATGTACATCTCCACAGCCATGCGCAATCTGGAGATCACCGTCACGCGCATTGGTGGCGGGAGTCCGTGCGGCCGCTGTGCATCGGGATGGCGCATGGCCTCGCCGGCTCTGCCGCGCTGTTGCTGTTTGTCGTCGCATCGGCAGGCAGTGTCGTAGAAGGATTGATCTACATTGCCGTCTTTGGCTGCGGTTCCATTGCGGGCATGATGCTGATCGGATTGCTGCTGAGCATTCCCGTTGTCTGGTCGTTGCGGCTCGGCCGTCCGGTATTTCTTACACTCCAGGGACTGGCCAGCGCCGGAAGTATCGCATTGGGTCTCTCGATCGTCTACCGCACGCTCACCGGCGAGCCACTGTCCTGACGAGACCGCTCGCTTGTCGCACGAGGAGGGATTCTACGTGCGTCGCGCCCCCCGCTATGCTATTCTCCACACCCGACCGACGACTCTTGCGACAGGCAAGTTCCTTTGACTCCAACAACGGCCCAGATTAATTGATTCGTATAAGGAGCCTGCCATGGCGTGGTTCAAAAAACAAAAAGGGTCGGAGCCGGAACCCCCTAAACGGTCCAAAGTGGCCGAAGGGATGTGGCTTAAGTGCAACCATTGCCGTGAAATCGTCTATCGTAAAGAAGTCGAGCGCAACAGCAAAGTCTGTCCGAAATGCGATTATCATTTTCCGATTTCGGTCATTGAGCGTATCACCCTTCTGGTGGATTTCGGCACTTTCAAGGAATGGGATGCCGAACTCGGCCCGTTGGATCCGTTGAACTTTCACGACACCAAATCCTACAAAGACCGGGTCAAGGCCCAGCAGGAGAAGACGGGGAAAAAAGACGCCATCATGATCGGGGAAGGCCGGATGAACGGCCGGCGAGTGGCGCTCTGTCTCTTCGACTTCGGATTCATGGGCGGCAGCATGGGTTCGGTCGTCGGTGAAAAGATTTGCCGCGCGATCGATCGCGCGATTACAGCTCGCCTCCCCGTTGTGCTGGTGACCGCTTCAGGTGGTGCCCGCATGCAGGAAGGCATTCTCTCACTCATGCAGATGGCCAAGACGTCAGCGGCTGTAGCCAAACTGGGGGAGGCCAAGCTTCCGTTGATTTGTCTCCTGGCGGATCCGACGTTTGGTGGGGTGACGGCGAGTGTCGCCATGCTGGGCGACGTCATCATTGCCGAGCCGAAGGCGCTGATCGGGTTTGCCGGGCCCCGGGTGATCGAACAAACTATCAAGCAGCAACTGCCTGACCAATTTCAGCGTGCCGAGTTTCTATTGGAGCACGGGATGATCGACATGATTGTCGAGCGCAAGCAGCTCAAGGAGACCTTGAGCACTCTCGTCGCCCACTTCTAGCAGAGTGTTGAGACAGCCTTTTTCTCACCCGCCCAACCGGCGAGTCTTTTGCACCCGCCCGACCCGCCGATTGCGTTGCAATCGATTACCCGGGACGCGCCTTCCCCCAGGTGTCGTTCCCGTGACGCCTCGCGCACCATGGGAAAAAGGACTCCCGTTACGGGTGATGGGAAGACGGATGAACGCGCCATGACCTACGCCGCTGCCGTCTCTTATCTGTATAACC
>DASTJX010000126.1:0-6248 GCA_035716265.1 Nitrospira sp. | reverse complement strand
CTATTTCCATCCAGACATCTCCGCGACCTCTCAGCTACTGACTGAATTGACTGAAGACCTCGCGTCTCAAGGCGAAACCGTCACGGTCATCACGGGAAACACCGCGTATACGGGCGGTCAGTCTGCGCTGCCTGATCGGGAGATGTATAAAGGCATTCACATCGTGCGAGTGGGATGTACGCGGTTCGGACGCACCAGCACCCTGGGCCGACTGGCCGATTGTCTCTCGTTTTGGGTCAGCGCCTTCGTGAATGCCGTTCGAGCGACACAGCAAGATTGTTTAGTGGTGCTCTCGGACCCTCCTCTGCTTTCTGTGCTCG
The DNA here is from genome assembly GCA_035716265.1 of Nitrospira sp. GTDB lineage: Bacteria > Nitrospirota > Nitrospiria > Nitrospirales > Nitrospiraceae > Nitrospira_C. The sequence goes on along the minus strand of DASTJX010000126.1, from coordinate 5,928 downwards.
CTGCCGTGGTGCGAATGATAAAACCCGTTAAAACTGTCTGCTGGCTTCAAGACGTGTTCCCGGAAATTGCGGTTCGGGCCGGCATCCTGCCTGAAGGATTTGTCGCACGATGCCTCAGGCGTTTGGCACAATGGTCGTTGCGGCAGATGGATCAGGTCGTCGTCATCGGGCGATGTATGGAGCGTCACGTTCTTTCAGAAGGGGTGGGATTACCATCAGTCACCAGAATCCCCAATTGGGCAGACGGCAGCCATATCAAATCGCTTCCTCGAGAGAACAATGCATTTCTTCAGCAGCATCATTTGGAGAATCAATTCGTAATCATGTACTCGGGCAACCATGGCGTCGTTCACGAGTATGAGACGCTCGTCGCACTCCTGAGAGAGACTCGCTCGGTGCCAGAATTATGCTTTTGCTTCATCGGAGAAGGGGCCTGGAAGAAGAAACTGATCGAGACGGCGCAAGCCGAACGATGGCCGCACGTTCGCTTTCTGCCCTACCAACCAAAATCGCTGCTGCAGTCCAGCTTGTCCGCCGCTGATATGCATCTGGTGTCTCTGCGGACCGACATGGAGGGCCTGAGCATTCCCAGTAAGGTCTATGGTGCGCTCGCTGCGGGCCGCCCTGTGATTTTCATCGGGCCTCGAGGGAGTGAGACCGCCGCGCTGGTCCGGGAGGCACAATGCGGGTACAGCGTGCAGCCCGGGGATACTCAAGGAGCCGTCCAAGCCGTGCTCGCCGGTTATGAAGATCGTGCGCTGCTCGAACAACAGGGCCAGGCAGCACGCGTGTACTTTACCAGGCGTTTTGATCGGAACATTGCTACGAGGAGCTTCCATCAGGTGTTTCAGAGGGTCTCCATGTCGCCTGCCGTTCGACCCTTTGACGCGACAGTGCTCTCACCTCCGCCAGGGAGTGGATCACGTTGATGTATCCGGTCTTCTTCCTCATACCCTTCACCATTTCATTTGCACTCAGTCCGATGATTCGTCGGCTCGCATTTGTCATAGGCGCCGTCGATTTGCCCGGAGAGCGTAAGATTCATTCGGTTCCTATCCCAAGAATCGGCGGAGTCGTGATTGCGCTATCTTGTGCCGTCACTCTTGCTGCCGCCTGGAATATCCGAGAGCTGAATGCCTCTTCGATGTTCCCTCACCTCAAAGACTGGTGGCCGATCCTCGCCGGGGCTGTGATCGTATTTTTGGGAGGAGCGTTTGATGACGTCCGGTCTCTGCCCGCATGGGCCAAGTTCATCATTCAAAGCGCTGCTGCCGTCACAGCAATTGCCCTGGGCGTGCGAATTGATCACGTATCGTTCTTCGGGAGTGATCCGGTTACCCTCGGACCGCTTGCGTTACCGCTCACGTTCCTGTGGATCGTGGGAATCACCAACGCCTTTAATTTGATCGACGGCCTGGACGGACTTGCTGTCGGCCTGGGCAGCATAGCCGCCGGCACCTGTGCCACGCTGTTCTTTCTCCGTGGCGAGACTTCAGACGCGCTGATCTTAATCGTGGTTCTGGGTGCCTTGCTCGGATTCTTGCCGCATAATTTTAATCCCGCCCGGATGTACTTGGGTGACTCCGGCAGTATGTTGATCGGCTATATGCTCGCGGTCACAGGGATTGTCGGCACGCAGAAGACGGCGACCGCCGTCGCGGTGTTTGTTCCGCTCCTGGTTCTAGGGCTTCCCATTATTGATACGCTTTTCTCCATGATCCGACGGTTCAAGGGATGCAGACACAAGTCTGAGATCAATCGAATGCAGGCTGTGAAGCGCATGTTCCTGGCTGACCAAGGGCATTTCCACCATCGACTGATGGCCTTAGGACTGTCTCATCGTAACGCTGTGTTGACCCTTTACACGGTGTCACTGGGACTTTCATTTTGTGCACTGTTGTCGGTACTGGCTGAATATCGCAATGCCGGTATCGTGATTCTGACAGTAATCTTGGCAACGGTCATCGGGGTTGGAAAACTCGACTACCGTGAAATGGATCTGCTTCATGTTAGGCGGTTACTTCAGTGGCATAAGAGGGTTGCCTTCGACCGGCGTTTCTTTCTGGGATTGCTTGACCTCCTATTGATCACATGCGCTTACTCGGGAGCATTCTTACTCAAGTTTTACGAGGCGTCGAGTGACACAGTCACAATCTGGTACCTGAATTCATTCCCTACGGTATTGATTACACAGTTTCTCTGCTTCTACATGTTTGGACTGTATCGGGGTGTGTGGAGAGCGATGGGCATTGGCGATCTGGTGAAGGTCACACTTGCCGTAGGTGCAGCGGCAGCCATTTCGTATTCCCTCGTAGTGATCCGTCATCCGCCTGAGGGAACAATGAGTTTCTTTGTGGTCGATTTCCTGCTCCTCGGTCTTTTCGCAGGCGGCATTCGAAGTGCCCACCGTGTGCTCGACTTTTCGCACCAGCGGGGTGCTGATCATGGACCGGCCGCATTGATCTACGGCGCCGGACGTGGGGGGCAACTGGTTCTTCGTGAGTTGAGGCAAAACGCCAAGTTGGCACTGAATCCCATCGGGTTTATCGATGACGATCCGACACTGTGGAACCGAACGATCAGCGGGGTTCCTGTTCTTGGGAAAGGCCAGGATCTTCCGGCTATCCTCGACCACTATCTCATCACGAACCTGTTGATCTCATCGAAAGCCATCGAGGAGGATCGCCTGAAGGCGGTCGTCCAAGCTTGCAGGGAGCGTGGTGTCATCATTTTGGTAACGGGATTCGAATTACACCCTCTGATGCAAGACGACGAACCATTGATGGCACCGACTCTCTCAATCGCACCCGTCGAACAGTAATGCTGCTCAAGAAGGCTCTTGCTTAACCTAAGATAGAATCGACCTTCGCCTTAATTCTCCTGCTTCGTTTCCATACGCATCCCATTTTCGTCAGCCTGAGATCGTTGTGTGCATGTAAACGACCAGCATTCTGAAGAGGCAACCTATAGGCCACTTTCGTCGCCGGTGACCGTTGGGAGAGCAAACCGGTTAGATCTCTTTACGGCCGCTTTTATTATGGTCACCACGTTTGTTCTGGTTCCAGGTGCTTGGGCTTCCGTCAATCTTCCCCTTCATCACTGGGCTTATGAGGCGATTGAGCGTTTGACGGCACTTGATATCATCGATCGGGCTATGGTCGTCGCCAAACCCTATAGCCGGAAACAAGCCGCCAAGTATGTGACTCGTGCCATCGAGCGGATCAGAGCCGATGAGATTCGCGCGGACGGTCGTCAGTCGTTGGCAGAGCCTCTCCTGGAACGTCTCATGGCAGAGTTTCGTCCAGAACTGATGGATCTCGGAACGATCGCTCGAAAACGATCTGAAACTGCGAAGACGGTGCGCCATGGCGCCCGTCTGCAAACTGAGGTCGATGCCTTCTCGATCGGTGAGGGGCAAACGGTCCGCCTTCGAGAAAACCGTGGTGGCGAATATTATGCCAATGGCGTCCAGAACCAGACGGACGTCCGCGGCTGGCTTGAAGTCGGAGACTGGGCTGCGTTCGTCGTTCGGCCGAAATTTATCAGCAACGCCGATGCACTGAGTCAGGGTCCGACGGTTGGCCCCCTCGCGTCACTGAACAACCAACATGTTTACCTTCGTGAAGCCAGTTTAAAACTCACCTTGTGGAATGTGGCATTGGAATTCGGGAGAGACACCCAGTGGTGGGGGCCGGGCTATCACGGTTCGTTGTTATTAACTGACCATGCGTTTCCACTCGACATGATTAAACTTGGAAGTGATGAAACTTTTCGGTTGCCATGGGCGCTTGGCAAGCTTGGAGATTGGAAGATCAATAGTTTTCTCGCCCGCCTGGAAGGCGATCAAACTTTCCCACATGAAAAGATATTCGGGTTGAGGATAAGTTATCTTCCAACCTCCTGGTTGGAACTTGGGTTCACACGTGTGACGCAGTTCGACGGGCAAGGAAGCGGGGGTTCCTTTCCACGAACATTGGTTGACTGCTACACGAATCCACCGAATCAGGAGGGAGGAGTGGCCAATTGCAACGAACAGGCCATGGTGGATGTTCGTATGAAAATTCCCCACATTCCTTATCTCGTTCCCTTTCCAGCTGGACTTCAAATCTATGGAGAATTAGGTTCCGAAGATAAATGGAGCAAGCTGATCTCGACCCGCGCAGCCTACCTAGCAGGCATCTACATTCCACAACTCTTCAGTAATGACACGACGGATCTGCGGATCGAATTTGCGGACACAGATTATCCTCGTCGGTACAGCCCCGAGCTTGCGGGGACTTGGTACAACAACGGCACCTTTACGAACGGCATGCGCCAATACGGCTTTCCTCTTGGACATCACATGGGGACCGACGGCATTGATTTGTTTGTGCGCAGCACGAGGTACATGACGGATACTTTCCAAGTAGGCAGCACCCTTAACTATCAGGAACGCCAGAGAGGCCTGCCGACGCACGAGCGCAAATATGAAGCCGGCACAGATATGACATGGTGGTTTTCCACGCGTGGACAATTTAGCTTTGGATACACGTTCCAGCGCATCTATAACCCCGGCCAGATCAGTTCGATGGTTCCGTTTATCGAAACCTTTGCTCCCAATGTCACAGCAAACAATCATCTGCTGTGGACTTCGTTGATACTAGATTTTTAAGGCCCATATGAACGTGTTGCGAAATGATGCCTCTCTCTTGACGGACTATAGTCAATGGGCTACGGTTCGTTCATCTGTACGTGAATTACCTGAGACGGACTTTTTGAGAGAGCGCCAGCCTAAGGGAGAGTTGAGCACGATGAAACGCACATACCACGCCTTTACGAAGGTCTGCGTCTGGATAGTGGTCATCGTGACTGCGATTCCCGCTCCATTGATGGCGCAGACACTCGGAGGGAGCGGATTCCCGTCGCTTGGCGGCGTCAGTGGAGGTGGCTCTGGTACAAAAGATGTGCTTCCCGGCTCACCTGTGATCACGAATCCCACCGCTCTTCAGCCGCTCGCTCCGCCTCAAACGCCTTGCCCGCCGCCTCCAGCGAAAACTCCTCCGGCTATCGCGCCGACCGGACCGACCCTCAACGACTTCTGGCCGGCTGATTCGTCTGCAGTATTGCCTCCTTCGGCCGATACGAGAATCAGACTAGAACGGGACGAGCGCTTCAAGAAAGAACAACGGGATGAGACCTTGAAGCAGAAACAGGAACGGGACGATCGCTCCACGATTGATTCAGAAGTCCGCTCCAAGCAGGAACGAGAAGAACGAGCCAGGCTTGCACAGCAAACGGCTCAACTGACGAGCAAGGACTATTCGGTCGAGGAAGCCTTTGCACAGTTTTCCGTGCTCCAAAACGTCAAGAGCCGTCTCCATCAATTCGGGTATGATTTCTTCGATACGCAGGCGACGAGCTTTGCGCCGGTGCTCGATGCGCCGGTGGGGCCCGACTACGTGCTCGGTCCGCTGGACTCACTCTCGATCCACATCTGGAACGTCCCCGAACAAAGCCTGAACCGCAGCTACATCGTGCCGGTCGAGCGTGACGGGATGATCGTGATCCCCCAGATCGGGGCCATTCCAGTCGGTGGCCTGACCTTTTCTCAGGCGGAGCGTGCCATTACAAATCGCCTGGGGGCTCACCTAAAACGATTTGAAGTGCATGTGGCCATGGCCCGTCTGCGCACGATCAAGGTGTACGTCGTCGGAGAAGTGGTAAGACCAGGAGCCTATGAGATCAGTTCCCTGGCGACTGTTTCCAACGCACTGTATGCAGCCTGCGGTCCTGCTAGGTCCGGATCATTGCGCCAGATTCGTTTGGTTCGGGAGAACCAGGCGGTAGGCGAGGTGGACTTCTATCAGTTTCTGATGGCTGGCGACCGCAGTAAGGATGCCAGATTACAATCCGGCGATGTCATTGTGGTCCCACCGCTCGGGCCAGTTG
>DASTJX010000125.1:0-2502 GCA_035716265.1 Nitrospira sp. | reverse complement strand
TTCTCGAACGTCGAGATCAATCAGTTCTGCAGCGGCCGCATTGAAACTGACCAGATAAGGCGACGACGAAAACGGAGTGGGATTCAGTTTGGCGTAAAACGCATCCGGGAGGCGCGCATACGTGTTGTTAAATGTGAGGGTTTCGAGATGACAATCGCCCATAGAGCCAGGATGCCAGGGCTGACGGGCTGTTTACAACTAGATAGCCTTGGGCAAGATCCGGAGCCATGTATAAGCCGCCGACGTTTACAAGGTGCCCTCTGAGGCCACAGCCAGGTCCGCGACGAAAGGAAATGAGCGCCAGGTGTGCTGACTGGCGCGGTTGGCGAGCGATGGTGCTCCCGAGGGAGGGAGAAGCGTACATCCTCTCCGACGTGCAGCCCTCTGCGCCATGCGAGAACGACGCTGGCGATTTTTCAGCAGCGTGCTAGCGGGCGGCTTTCAAGCGCGGCGGCGCCTCGTCTACGAGCGGCGTGAATTGTTCGCTGTCGAAGTCGTAGACCCAGAGGTCACCGGTCAGGATGGAGTACACCCAACCATGGAGATCGACCTTCCCCTTGCGGAGCTGCAAGGCGACGGAGGGATGCGTTCTCAGATGGTCTAACTGGGCGCGGACGTTTTCCTGCGTCGTTTTGATCAAACGGTCATTGCCTTCGAGGTCGGTATAATACTCCCGCATCAAGCGTCGCGTCGTCTCAGCCTGCCCGACCCACTCCCTCACGGCAGGCAACTCCTGGACCTCTTCAGGGTGCAACAACGCCTTCATGACGGCGCAATCGGTATGACCGCACACGATGACATGCGGCACTTTGAGCACGGCCATCGCATACTCGATCGTCGCGGTGCTCCCTCCCTGCATTGATCCGTAGGGCGGAACCATGTTGCCGGCATTCCTTATAATGAAGAGCTCCCCCGGCTCCGCCTGAGTCATCAGCGTAGGATCGACGCGAGAATCCGAACAGGTGATAAAAAGGGCGCGTGGTTCCTGTTTCTGCGACAGGCGGAGAAAGAGGTCTTTCTTTCTTCCAAAGACCTCGCCGTGGAACTTCAAAAATCCTCGAACGAGTTTTTCCATAGCGTATTTCCGCTCCCCCGATCTCCTCAATCCCGCACGATCAAGAACGCCGCTGTCAACGCCCGCCGTTCTGCAGCTCCCGGTCCATCGTGAAGACGAAGACCCGTTCACCGAGTTGCGCATCAATATCCGTGAAGACGCCCAACACCTTCGCACCGGTGATCTCACTCACCTGCTCGCAGAGCTTGTCGCGTCCTTGCGCGATTAAATTCTGCCGCAGACGCTTCACCATGTCGACACCTTCCGCAGTTTTTGCCAACTGCCGCTCCGCGGGCGTCAGGACCCCCTTGAGGCGGACGACGACCAGATCACGGACGATACTGGCCCGGACGTCGTCCGGGCCCCGGCCCATGAACTCCTGCTCGAACTTGATAATCGCGTTGCGGATCGCGGTTTCCACGGTTGACCCTGCGGGATTATAAGAGGTGTACCGAATCATGAACAAGTAGACCGTGAGCCGTTTGTCTTCCTGTCCTGATCGGCTGTGGGCCTTTCGTGCTATCCCGCAACGGTATTGAGACCTGAGGCCGACTGCCATGTTGACGGCGTTCGCCCCATCATATTATTTATGATGCCACGGTGCTGCTGCTTGTCCGAACTTCTTGAAGGACAAACAGGACGCCGAATAACCCTAGTAGGCCGTAGGGTGGCCGGCTATCAGCCAGTAAGGTCGGTCGCAGTACAAGCCAACCGAATGGCCTCGACGTTTGTCGACGGATCGGTTGGCTTTTCTTTTGTTCCACCGGAGTGATCAGGCGCCGATGACCGCCGCTCTGCTTGTCCCACTGTTTCCCCTTTTGACAGTGCTCCTCGTCGTCGCCGGCAAGGAAGCGACCAGGCGCCAACGAGTGAAAATCGGTGCCTGGCCGCTCGCCGCCGCCTTCTTGGGCGCCATCTTCACTCTCTACGTCGTTGCGACTAGTGGGCCGATTTCAGTCCGATTCTACGACCCTGCGGAAGGCAGCATGCTTCCCGTACCGATCGGCTTCCATGTCGATCGTCTGAGCGCCGTCATGATGGTATTGATCTCCGCCATCGGGACCATCATTTACACCTACTCCCTCGACTATATGTATCAGGAACCTCACGAGCGCCGGTATTTCGCCACGCTCGGCGTTGCGATCTGCGTGCTCCTTTGCATGGTCTCAAGCGGAAATCTCATGATGCTGTTCGTCTTCTGGCAGATCCTCGGTTATCTGCTCTATGTCCTGATCCACAACCATGCCCATGCCGGGACCCTGGAAGGCGCCTTTCGCACGTTCACCATCTTGCGGATTGGTGACATCGCCTTTCTCGCGGCGATCGCCTTGGCCTACTCGCTGTATGGCACGTTGGAATTCCCGGACATCTTTGCCGCTGCGGCGCAATCGACGGCCTCCGTCTCGCTTCTGCCGGGCATCGAACTTCACGGTGCCACGGCCGTCGCC
>DASTJX010000124.1:0-10457 GCA_035716265.1 Nitrospira sp. | reverse complement strand
CTTGCTTCACAATGGCTTTGGTGCCGATCGTGTAGAGATCGTCCAATCCTGGATTCTCTTTGGCCGGATCCCGCTGGGCGACGACGAGAATCATTTTGTCTTCCGTTTTCAGCGCCGCATTCACGGCCGCGACGGAGCGCTCACGTCCCACTGTGACCGGCATCAGAATTCCGGGAAACAACACGGTGCGCTTGATCGGAAGGACAGGCAAGGTCACCGAAAGATTTGTGCTGTTCATGCGTGATAACCTCCGCTCACACGGTGAGCTGACATGAGTTGTAACGGACAGATAGGTTGTGTCCAGGGGAAGTCAAGAAGTGTTCGGGACGTGGAGATTAGCGCGCTCTAACGATCGACGAACAATCCACCGCTCGGATAGACATGAACCCGTCCATCAGCCGGCCGAAGGTCTGCCTCAGCGGTTGACGGAGGCAACATATATGTATCGATTCCCTTCAAATCGAAGAAGCCGCCGATGCCGTGCTGAGAGGAGAGACCGTATCCGTCTCTGGTCTGATAACTGTCGTTTCCGCCTTCATCGACGAACAGTCCCCAGCCGGAGTAGTCTGCTTTTCCCAAGCCATTGGTGGACTGGAAGACATACCGATCGGGATCAATTCCGGCATCGATCATCATACTCATCCCGTGGTCCCATGCGACCCCGCCGTTGTAGAAGGGTCCCGTGGACTCATAGTGATCGGCGCCCTGGCGGTCGGTGAAAAAGCCGACACCGTAGTGAGCGGAAGAGCCATGGCCGTACCGAGCTGCGAAGTACTCATCGTTTCCACTCAGATCGAGGAATGCGCCGGCGCCGAAAAAGTATCCATGGCCTTGGGAAAAATTGGCGCTCCTGTAGCGGTCATTGCCTCCAACGTCGAGCAAAAGTCCCCATCCTCCAGCCAGGTCGTAGGCCTGCCATTCCGGTCGCTTCGTGAGTATGCGCCTTCCGGAGCCTGCTCCCAGACCAAAACAGTCATATTGAAACATCGGATCTCCGGGCTTGCCATTCGGAGCGTCTTCCTCATTGTATGCGCTCGGGTACTTGTTGCCACACTGATACTCATCGTTCCCCTGAAAATCGATGACCGCACCGACTCCTTGAGGACCGCCGAATCCCAGGGCGAATCCATGGCTGGCATAACGATCGTTGCCTCCCGCGTCGAACAGCAAGCCCAAACCGCCGATAGCTGCGCCTTGCGTCAGGCGGGTCCCCATGTAGAGGTCATTACCCTTGGCATCGAACAGGATGCCTAGGCCGCCGAATCCGGCGCCTCCTGAACCCATTTCAAGTTGGTAGACATCGTCGCCTGCCTCGTCAATGAGCAGACCTACCCCCAGGCGTCCAGTGGCAAGACCGAGCGCCGCACTGTCATAGGTGTCGTTGCCGCTCATGTCGATTATGACGGCATTGCCGTGTTCGATACCCGCGGACGCAGCGATCAAGCCGCGGTAGAGATCGTCCCCTCCGAGATCGACGATCAATGCAAAACGATGATCCAATTCGTAGGTATTCGGCCCTGACCCGCCAATGACGATCATTCCATATGAGGTTGCCTCCGCGAGCAGAACATCTCCGGTGATGCCTCCAGGAACCTCGGACCGGGGCAACGGCTGACTGAACGCACCGGCCAGTTGGCGGAGCCAGATGTCGTTGGCCAATCGAGCCAAGACCTGCGCTGCCGCCATAAGATTGGCATAGTCCACTTGTTCTTCCAGTAGCTCAGCAAACCGCTGATCCGCCTTCGCTTGTGCAACGGTCACGTCGGTCACGCTCGAGATCTGTGGCGTGAATTGCTCGACGATGGTCTGCGCATGGCTGAAGAGAAAACGGCGTTCGTCCTCGGTCAGATTTGCGAGCGCCTTCTCACGATGGATCGAGGCTTCCTCGAGGCTCTCGATCATGAACGTAATGAGCTCTTGGGCGGTCGCCTTCGCAGGGATCGAGATGGGCCGGTTGAACGCCGAGGTCCGATCCATGCCTGCCTCCAATACATCAAGGAGAGCGGGCAAATTGACGGCACGTCCTTCGGCCAACTCCGCCAGGAGCAGGCCCTGCCGCTCGAGATTAATGAAACCTTCCCAAGGTCCCTTGAGAACCGCCAATGCCAGACGACGTTTAAATCGGGCACTCATTGTTTCTACCATGGAATGAGACTCGATCAGGCTCGCTTGAGGGGCTTGCAGCAGCCGATCCAGCATCGGGCGCACGGTCGGCTCGAGATGCATTACCGACGAGTCTCGCAGCGGAGCATTGGTCACGGCCCCCTCGGGGACCCCCAGCGAAGCAAAAAAAGCTTGAACAAGGCTGCACCCGGGGAGGCCAAGCAGGAGGAGAAGACTGGCGGATAACACTAATCGAATGACGGGACCAGCGGGTTGCGTCTGTAAGAAATCCGAAGACTCGTACTTGATCATATGCACTACGGGAAACGTGAGCTTGCTCAACTGATTGATGGAAGTTTGCGAGGGCGTGTGGGCCTTCCACTGACGATTTTGAACTCGTATAGACGACATTCGATGGGGCCATTATAAAGCGGAATTTTGCGAGAAGGGGAAAGGCCGATCGCTTTCGCAAGAAGAAAATCAGCCGTCAAAACATACGCACGCCACCCAACGAACCGCTGTTTCAGCCAGTCCCCCAACTGCGGGTAGAAGGCCCGTAGCTCAGTCGCATCGCCGAGTCGCATCCCGTAGGGGGGATTTATGACGATCAACCCTTGGGGGCCCGGAGGATCAATCGACAGTACATCCGAGTGTCGCAGCTGAATGTCCGACTCCACGCTCGCCGCTTGGAACGTGCACGCGGCCATCTTGATCGCAGCGGCGTTGTGATCCGACGCATAAATGACTGGCCGTACTTTCGTCCGACGCGCGCTTTGGGCGGCCTTTCGTGCGTCAGCCCATTGTATCGCGTCGTAGTTGCGAAGGTGTTCAAAGGCGAACGAGCGCCCGAATCCTGGCGCGCTGTGCCGGGCGATGAGCGCTGCTTCGAGCGGAATGGTTCCGCTGCCGCACATCGGATCCATGAGCAATTCGTCAGGCGTCCATCCGGCCAGCCGAAGCACTCCCGCTGCGAGATTTTCTCTCAAAGGCGCCTCGGCCGTTGCCTGACGGTATCCACGTTTGAACAGCGGCTCCCCGGACGTATCGAGATAAAAGGTCACGTCGTCGGATACGAGGAAGACGTCGATCCTGATGTCCGGTTGCCGCCGGTCGACACTCGGCCGCTTTCCGCACATGGCAACGAATTTATCGCAGACGGCATCCTTAATACGAAGGGTCAGAAAATCCAGACTGCGCAGAGAACAGCGTTGCGCAGTAACTTTTACCTTGATCGTGTGAGAGAATGTGAACCACTCCGGCCACTGCAGCCTGTAGGCGGCGCCATAGACGTCCTCTTCTGTGCGATAGGTGTCATGACCAATTTCCCACAAGACTCTGCTGGCAATGTGACTTCTGAGGTTGATCCGATACACGGTCGACCAAGCAGTATAAAAGCCAACGCCTCCCGCAGTCGCGTTCGTGATGGAAACACCAAGCTCGCGGAGTTCGTTCTCAAGAACGCCCTCCAATCCACGCGGGCAGGGTGCAAAGAATCTGTATTTTGTGCTATCCATTCGCCGAGCCCGTTAGGCAACGAGAAAGACCCATGAATTATTGCGCTGAATGCGGCAAACCAGTCACGAAAAAGATCCCTCAGGGAGACAACTTGCCGCGATTCGTCTGTGACTCATGCCAGCTTATTCACTACCATAACCCAAAGATTGTGGCCGGATGCATAGCCGAGTGGAACGGTCGCATTCTACTCTGTCGACGTGCCATCGAACCCAAATCCGGGCTCTGGACCTATCCGGCCGGATTCATGGAAATCGGCGAGGGGACCGAAGAGGCGGCCAGGCGCGAGACGTTTGAAGAAGCCAGGGCAAAAGTGCGTATCACCAGATTGCATTCGGTGCTGAGCCTTCCCCACATTGGCCAAGTGTACCTCACCTTTATCGGGGCGTTGCTGGCCGAGGAGTTTGCAGCCGGAGAAGAAAGTCTCGATGTCCGGTTGTTCGAGCAAGTGGACATTCCGTGGCAGGATATGGCCTTCCCTGTGGTCAGGGAAGCACTGCGCCGCTATGTCGAGGATATGAGGCAAGGGCGATTCGACGTGCATGTCGCAGACTTGCCGGGCCGTCTTTCCTGAAAACAGCAGGGGTCATCGCTGCATGATACTCTTGTGAACAATGGCATGAACGTTCACAAGCGATTCGACCGGAAGGATCTCATAAAAGATTCGCCAATCGGCAACGGCATATTTATGCAATCCCGGCAGACCGGCGATGGGCTCATGACGAAGATTCTCCGTGTTGGATGCAATCCACTTTGTCTTATCTAAGAGCCGCTGAGCCATCGGATTACCCGCGACGGCAAGGTCCTGAACGACGGCAGCCTGGAAGGTAAGGCGAAACCAGGGCATCGGTTTACCAGCGTAGTCCTAGCTTCTCAGCAAGCTCATCACCGGATAGCCGGTCACCTTTCTCGAGAGAAGCTTTGAGTCTGGCGCGGAGCGCTTCTCCGAGTTCGAGTCCTAAATCCGGATCACCAATCAACTCCCGCAAGCGGTCGTCGACAAGACCACGCACTAATTCCTTGAGCTGGCTGGTCGAGAGCGAGGAAAGCTCCATGGAGGGGAAGAATAGAGAGCAAAGCCGGGAAATGCAATCGGAGACTAGTTTCCTGGTACCGTCTGTTCCAATTGCCGAATAAAGTGACCCAGACGGGCCTGCTCGGGCTCCGCCACGATGAGAAATTCAATGCCGATGCCCTGCGAACCGCACCATCGGACCGCGGCATTCTCGATCTTGACCGGCTGGGCTTCACCCGGAAGCTGAAGGAGCAGCGAAACCTGCATGCCCGTGAAAGGGCTAATCAAGCTTTCCACACGACAGCCTTTCGCCGACAGGTCACGGACCGATGCTTTGTGTCTAAACTGGTCTCGTTGAACTAAAGTGCTCGGCAATGTGACGACGAAGCGGCGGTGTTTGCGAGTGACCACGCGTTAGGTCCTTTCACTTAAGCGGCAGCAGTAACCAGTCGGCGAAGTACTCGGCAAGCACGTTCCATTTCGATTCTTCCATGCCAAAGAACACTAGCCGGAATTCGATATGCGGGCTCCACCCGACGACCGCCTTTCGGATGGTAACGGGCCGCGCCATCGTGGCACGTCCGGATAGAAGGGAACATCCTAGCGACATCCAGTTAACCCGCACGATCTTGCAACCGCCCGCTCCCGGGTTGTATACGATGACCGTGCCTACACTATCCACGGCCAAGCGCACCGGGAGTTCCACGAGGTATCGTTCGTGCTCGCGCTGCCCCATCACGAAAGGCTTTCCGGAAGGATGCCAACATAGGAAGAACGCGGCACGTGCCTTTTTATGATGCAAGAATGAGGCTACGGGTGTCTAACCACTTTGTCAAAGAAAACCGCATGTTTGACATGGTTTAAAAAGGAACATGCGTCGTTTAAGGGGCAAAGTGGCTATTGTCACGGGCAGCAGCAGCGGCATTGGAAAAGCCATCGCTCTGCGTTTCGGAGATGAAGGCGCTTCGGTGGTCGTTGCTGCGAGAAGCGCCGAACGTTGTGAGGAGACGGCACGAGCAATCCGCCAGAAAGGCGGCGATGCCCGGGTCATTCAGACAGATATCACGGATGAAGAACAGGTGAATGCGCTCTTTGAGAGGACCGTGAAGGAATGTGGCCGAGTGGATGTTGCCGTCCACAACGCAGGGATCTTTGGCGGCAGCAGGATTGCCGAGACGCCGACGAAGGCATTTGACGAAGTGATCCGGGTGAATCTCCGGGGAACGTTTCTCTGTTGCCGAGCCGCCTTTACACAGATGAAGGACCAGGGTGGCGGAATGATCATCAATGTGTCGAGTGTCGCAGGAGTCCAAGCCTGGGCCGGCACGGGTAGCTACAGCGCTACAAAGCATGGAGTGATGGCGCTGACGAAAGCTCTGGCGGACGAAGGCCGTCCGTTCCACATCAAAGTGTCTGCGATTTGTCCGGGAGGAGTGGCGGAAGACCTGGTCGATGCAAGCGAGTCTGACATTGTGCAGAGCGAAAAAATCAGTCCTTTCGACATTGCCGAAACCGCCGTCTATCTTTGCAGCCTCGGCAGATTTGCCGTAGTCCACGAAGTGGTCGTCAACCGGTTGGGTGCAGACTGGTAGATGCGAAACCCGGCTACCGCCGTCTTCCATGATGGCCGTAATAATAGAAGCGTGGTCCCCACGGCCGACCATAGTAACCGTAATAACCCGGATAACCTGAGCCAATCCATGGACGCCCCAGGTAGAGACCGATGCCGGCCGGTGGATAGGCGAAAGCATACGGATACATATACGGTGGGGGAACGATGGCCGTGACCGGAGGTTGGGCAAGTTGCTGTTGTAACTGTGCTGTCACTGCGCTTTGACGTTCGATCTGTCCTTTCAACTGTCCGACGATGTCTTGTTGACTCTGTATCTGGCTCTCGAGCTTGCCGATCTGTTCCTGCTGACGCTCGATGAACGCGTTGAGGCAGCGGGTCTGCGCTTCGTCCGTGTAGTTTGAGCATTCCCAAGGAACCTGTTGTTGAGGACTTGCAGTGGCCTGACTGGTCATACTCAAGAAGTCGATGGCGGCAAGCAGCGCAGTGAAGACCAACACGGCATACCAGGGAGGGCGAGAGGCGGTAAAAGTCATGGGATCACCTCCTTGGGAACTACACGGTCACGTTACCATGCGATCGATCGTTTGGCCAGGGTGACGCAAGGGCTTCGAGTTCCGTCGCTTTGACGCGTTTGATTTTGTCCGTGCAGACTCCTACAATGCCGCGGCAACAACCATGGCCGTTGGTACGAACCCATCTTTCCGCCGCAGGAAAACGCCCCGCGCCTCGCTCTGGCCGGACCGTATCCTAAGACGCCGGTTCCAGCAGCGCCTGTTGAAGTGGTACGCCAGGCATGGCCGCGATCTGCCGTGGCGAAATACATCGGATCCCTACCACATTCTCGTGTCCGAAGTGATGCTCCAACAAACACAAGTCGACCGTGTGGTTCCCAAGTACCTTCAGTTCCTGGCTCGCTATCCAAGTTTTCAAGAGCTTGCTCTCGCTCCAGTGAATCAGGTTAAACAAATTTGGTTTCCGCTGGGCTATAACATTCGGCCGCAACGCCTCCATAGCATTGCCTGTGAAACCGTCGAGCGGTACGGGGGCAAATTGCCCAACGATCACGAGCAGTTGTTGGCCTTCAAAGGAATCGGCCGTTATACGGCCGGCGCCATACGGTCGTTTGCCTTCAACGAAGATGCTCCGATTCTCGACACGAACGTCATGCGCGTGCTTCACCGGGTTTTCATCGGCAGGGGCAATCCGCTGAAGCAAAAGGTCAGATTGTGGAAACTGGCCGAAGCGCTGATTCCGCCGGGGCGGGGATATGATTTCAACCAGGCGATCATGGATTTTGGTGCGCTCTGTTGCACGGCACGGACGCCGTCGTGCCAGGCATGCACGATGAAGCCGATTTGCAGCACGTTTCCCTTCACACCTCGAGGCAAGGCCTGATGACAAACGTCGTCGAAGTTGCTGCAGGCTTAATTTCTCACGAAGGGCGCTACCTGATCGCCAAGCGCCGGACTGGCGTCCATCTGGCGGGCCTGTGGGAATTTCCTGGCGGGAAACGAGAACCAGGAGAGACGCTGGAAGAGTGTTTACAGCGCGAATTGTTCGAGGAACTGAGCATTCGGATCGATGGACCAATTCCGTTTCGAATCATCCGGCATGAATATCCTGAAAAAACGGTCGAACTGCACTTCTTTCGTTGCACCATCGGTGAGGGCCGCGCGACTCCACTGGAATGCGCGGAAATCCGTTGGGTCTATCCCTCGGAGATGGGGCAGTATCAATTCCCGCCTGCCGACGCTCCGGTCATTGAGGCGTTGCAGCGGGATTTGACGGGTCAGAGCACATGAAAGTCGTCCTTGATATTGAAACTGTCCAGTCAACCCGCGAAGACTGGGCACGGTTGGCTGGAAAATGTCATTCGCTTATGGGTGAACAGCCCGAATATGACCTGTTTGCCGCCGGGGAAGCCGAGGCGCAGCGGCAGGCCGAGAACGAACAGTATGCAAAATCAGCCTTCGACGGCACCTACAGTTCGATTGTCTGCATCGGGCTTCTCGAATTTTCCGATCAGATGGAACCGCGTGGGGCCGTTGCCTGGTACGGGAGCAATGAGCGAGAGCTCCTTCGTCAGTTCTGGAGCCGTTTGGCGCAAGATAAGCCGTCGTTGTTCATTACGCACAATGGACTGGGATTTGACCTTCCTTTCATCCGGAAGCGGTCGATCATCCATCAGGTTAAACCCAGCATGGATATCAATCTGGCCAAGTTCAGGTCCGAACCAGTCTACGACACGATGGCGATCTGGAGTAATTGGGACACCCGATGCTGGGTCAAGCTCGACGTGTTGGCACGGGCATTAAACGTGGAGACCAAATCAGGCAGCGGGGCTCAGGTGGCGGAGATGTGGGGACGCGGGGAGGGGCTGGAGTTGGCACGCTACTGCCTGCAAGACACCTATGTCACATACGCCTGCTACTGCCGGATGAACTTTCGTCAACCGCTGTCCGGCGAAGTCGTACTGCTTCAGCCGGAATTGCTCGATGTCGGATGAGCAGCTAATGGGTCCGATACGCTTCGGCTTTCTTCTTGGGCGTCTTCTTCACAGTCGCCTTGAGCGCTTTAATCTCCTCATCGCGCTCACGTAGCTCGCGCTTCATCCACGTAGACTCTTTCCTAAGGATGTTGATCTCTGTATCTTTCTTGGTCAGCATGTCTTTTGCCCGGCGGAGTTGCACTTGGGTTTCCACCGTACTGCCGTTCTCGCCTCCTTCATGAGCCACAGCTGTCGCACCCGTCATGACTGCCGCGGCGGTGACAGCAGAGGGCGCAGTCTGCACAGGGGGTGTTTTCATCCCGGACAGAGCTGCGGGCATCGGTGCCCTTGCCAACATGTGATAGTCGATCACGTGAGCAATCGCCCCCGCTTTGCCCCCCGTCGCATAGGCCGGGGCCTGCTCGGAACGGGCGGCCGATTCCGGGAGGAAAATGGTGGGTCCGGCACCTCTCGAAACCGTGAAATGAATCGCATCCTGCCGCACATAGATGCTGCCCGCCGTGGGTTCAGAGCCTGACCCTGCCGATGAGGACACGCGGAACCCGACCAACTGTTCGGGTTTCGCTTTCGATAAGCCTTGTGCGAGCAGGGGAGCTAAAAACTCTGCATCCTCATCGCTGAATACTCTCATCGGCTTGCTGCTGCCACTGGCGGACATTCTCGTGGACCCCTGTTGAACGTCGCTACTGTGCACCCCTTTCATGATCTTCAAAATCGTGATCTGGTCTATCACGGCTGGATGACTTGCCTCAAAGGTCCAATCCATCACTTCTTCGAGAAATACACTGCCTCTCCCGTTCTGCGCGATTTTTGAAGTGGAAGAGCATCCGGTTGCGATCAAGGCAAGGACAAGGCAGCAGAAAAGCATCGGGGCAATGGCCCGACTAAACGAAGAAAAGATCGTCATCCCTGTTCTCCTTTGTCCAAATCAGGCGGGGCAAGACAGCGAATCGGCAGACCGACAACAGGAAACGCTACCAAATCCCCAAACCCATGAGAGTCATACTGAGAGCCAGCCATCCAAATAGCCCCACTGCGATGATGGTCTCGAGGGTGAGCAGGGGTGTCCCACGCTGCTGACTGTTGTCCTGCTGGTTTGAAGATGAATTCATCCCACGCTCCGTTCGAAATTGGATGAAATTACGAAAGCCTGTCATCTTCAAAGCAAAGACCATGCCCTGATCACCCTGCGCAATCTTTACCGTGGATGGTACAAACGAAAATCGATCGTGACGTACAAGTGGAGGACCGTCTGTCCATCCGGCTCAAACGGAACGCTGTCTAAGACTTTGATCTGATTGACAGTAAATGAAAGATGCGGAGGAGGATTTGTCTTCAGCTACTGCGGCATGAGCAGAGTCGCCCCTCTATAACAAGCGTTCAGCGGCGCTCTGGGAGAAATATGCACCGCATGCATTACGCTACGCGGTGGTCACTATTGGTGCAGGAGTGTTCCTTTTCCGGCCGGTACAGATCGGAAACAGCTGGAGCTTTAGCGTAAAGCGTCGAAGCCGACGCGTCGTAGATAGAGCATGACACCAGTTGGCCGGGCCGGGAAGGCAAGTCAGATTTGTTCCATATCACCGTAATGTGTCCGTCCGTTTTGCCCATGGCCTGGAGATGGGACTTTTTAGAGTCGCCTTCTACAAGCACCGGGAGGGTCATGTCGACATATTCGCGGTTGCGAACGCTGGAGATCCGGCGCTGCGTCTCAACGAGCGCCGTCACGCGCTGCGATTTGACTT
>DASTJX010000123.1:0-9307 GCA_035716265.1 Nitrospira sp. | reverse complement strand
CGCGTTACGCGCTTGGATTTGAAACAATTCAAGATCATATTAACTGAGGGACGGAACCGGCAAATACGGAGAATGTGTCAGGCGCTGGGGTACCGTGTATTGGCCCTGCATCGAAACAGGATCATGCACATCACGCTGGCCGGTTTGCCCTCGGGCAGGTGGAAGCCCCTCACCCCGGAAGAACAACAGAAACTTTTTCGTGCGGTCCGGCGGACTTCCGCAAGCCACGAGGATGCTGAGCACTGCTAGGAGCGGATCGGATGCTGTTGATTCCCGGTTCGAAGGGGCAACGCGGGTCGCAACGGCTCAGCAAGCGGTTCTGGCGACCGGCCGGCCTCATGTCCTCCGGGAGTACGCGGCCTGGCCAAGAGGAGGTTCAGCAACGCGATGAAAAAACTCCCGCCAACGAGCATCACGCTCGTCGATTGAATCGCTTTCGTGCCCTCGTCACGCATGTCTTTGGCCACATCGGCGACAGTGTCCAGCAATCGGTCGAGTGCCAAACTGACCTGGATCATCTTCGGGCCGGCATTGTCTGCGGCATGTTCCTCTGCATTGCGCCGCAACCGATCCCGTTCGCTGGGCGAAGGTGCACTCCATTCCCTGGACAGCAGGTCGATCGTGGTGCTGGCCGCAGAAAAGTACTGATCCAGGCTTTTCCGGACGGCTTCGATGTCTTCCGGCTCGCTCCTTCCGCTGCGAGAAACACGAAGGCCTGCGGCCGCGTAGCGATCGACAGCGAGTTGGACCCGGGCCCGCTGACCAGGAAGTGACTCGGTGATGCGTTCGAAGTCTTTTCGACTGCCGGCTTCCAACGCTCGAATGATCGTGTTGCGATACCGCATGACGTCTGCCGAGATGTGGGCCAGATCGGCGGCGCCGAGCGTGTATTCGGTGTACATGATCCTCAGATCTTGATCCACGCGGCTGAGCGCGCCGCCGCTCAACCAGCCGAGCCCAGCAATGAGCAAACTGATCAAGAGCTGAGCTGCGCTAGGACGGAACGAGCGTAACCACCGCAAAAGCAACACGGACCGTCTCCTTACTCCAAAATCAGCCGCCGATCGACGTGCGGCGTCAAGTTGGGATCATTGGACACGAAGATGACAGACCAGGGCTCGTCTTTGGAACACAG
Source organism: Nitrospira sp. (assembly GCA_035716265.1). Taxonomy (GTDB): domain Bacteria; phylum Nitrospirota; class Nitrospiria; order Nitrospirales; family Nitrospiraceae; genus Nitrospira_C. Next base: position 8,172 of record DASTJX010000123.1, on the reverse strand, counting down.
CCGCCGGAGCAACGTCTCACGCAGAACAGGCTGGAGCGTATGAAGGATCCCGTCGAAAATCAGGATCTGCGGCCGCCCGAGAATCGCACGGGCCAATAGGATGCGCATCATGTGTGTCGGCGCCAGGATTTTTCCAGGTGCCCGGACGTGGGTCTTGAGGCCCTGAGGGAGGGCGTCAACGTCCTCTTCCAGTTCCGCAAAGCGCAATGCCCACCGGACATCACTGTAGGGAATGTAGGAACGGCCGAGCAGGATGTTGTCCTCGATTGTACCTTCGAACAGTGTCAACTGGGAATCGATCATGAAGCCGCGGCAGCGGTTGATGGTATTCATGTCGATATGCCGCAGGTCCACGCCGTTGTAGCGAATCACGCCGCCGGTCGGCATCTCAAGGCCGGCTAGCACGCGTGCCAGGCCAGTTTTCGCCGCTGTCGTGCTCGCGTAGATGCCAATCTTCTCGCCGGGAGTGACTTCGACATTGAACTGCTCGAAGATCGCCGGAACGCCTGCGTGACGAACCGCGAGGTCCTTGCACGTCAACCGGATGCCGTGCACGGTGGGATCCGGGAGCGGGACCGATAAGGCGGACGAGCCTTGGTCCTTGGGGAGAGACAGCACCAAATCCAGTTCCCTCAAACCCGTCATGAAGTAGAATATGTGCCCCATTCGCTTGACGACTTCGTCGAAACTGGCCAAGAGGCCGCTGACGACGACTTCGGCGGCCACAAGTTGTCCCAAGGTGAGCTGGCCGATGGAAAGCAGCCAGGCCGCAGTGGCAATCAATCCGCCGTGTGCGATGGCCTGCCAACCCACCGACCCGAGGTACTGCCGGATGAGAATCCCGAAACGCGTCTGTCTTGTCTCGACGTACCTGCCGACGAGTTCGTCGGTCCGCTGCATCAGGATGGCCTGACTATCCGTGGCCTTGAAGTGCAGCAGGTTATACGAAATTTCCTGCATCCAATGGAGGGTGTCGTACTTGGCGTGCGACATCTCCATGGTGGCCTTGAGCCCCCCGTGCGACAGCAGAAACACGACGCTGAATCCCGCGAGGAGCAGTGCATTATAGAGCAAGAAATATGGATGGTAGAAGACAAGAATCGTCATGCCGACTGCCCCGCCTACAACGACGTTGATCAGGTCCACCAGAAGCACCGAGAGTGCCCGCTGCATGAACACCGTCTCCATGAAATGATTGGCGTACCGGGGCTTAAAGCCGAGAAACTGGAATTGCGGAATCTGCTGGGCCATCCCGATGGCAACACGGGCGAAAAGCCGTCGTTCCAGGACCTCGACCGCATAATATTGCAGCGAGCGGAATGCACCCACGAACAGCAGAGCAGCGATCATCACGCCGGCCAGCGTGACGATGGTCACGGGCTGGATCGCAAAGGCGAACGTGTTCGTCAGTTCTTGGACGGTGAGTGGTACGATCAGCGCGAACAGGCCGATCGCCAGTGAGTAGGAAACCACCAGCGCGAGCAGGCGTCGCTCCAGCCGCAAGAGCACGCCGACGTATCCGACCACCGACTGGAAGAGGTTGGGCTGATCGTCAACATGACTCTGCACGGGCACCCGCCTTTTTCATCAAGCGGCCTGAAGCCGCACCCACACCCGCCCAAACTCACGCTAGCAAAGTACAGGCGAAAAAGCCAATTCTTCGGCCTTAGTCCCGCGCCCGGTAGTTGACAGGGATGCTCGAGGGCATGGCTTTGGCCCAGGCCCCGATCGACCACTGATACAAGGCCAGCGCCTTTTGATAGTCGGCCTTTGCTCGAATGACTTGTCCCTCCGAGTCCACGGAGTTGCGCTCACGCAGGTTCACGAAGAGCACGCTCGTGGCGCCCAAACTGAAGCGGAACCGTTCTCCTTCCTCAAGAGTCTTCGCCAGACGGAGCGACTCGACGGCGGCAGTGATCCGTTCCTTGGCCCGCTCAATGGCGGACAGGGCATTATCCACGTCGATGACCACTTGCTGCTCGCGGAATTTCTGTGTCAGGACGAAACGATCGGCTTTGCCCTGTGCTTCCAATACTTCACCTCGGCTTCTCCGCTGAAGAATGGGGATCCGGAGTTCCAATCCGAAACGATAGCCAAGGCCCAGCACGAACTTTTCCGGCTGCCGCGCCGGCGCCGCTTCGGCATCGAGGCTGGGAAGCAGATTGTTCTTGGCGAGTTCAAGATCAATATTGTTGATCTTGGCCTCAATGCCGATTTCCTTGATCTCCGGACGATCGACCTTGGCTTGAGTCTTGTGGGCCTTGATCGTTTCAGGACTCGGGATCAACATTTGGGAAGGAAATTCCGGTGCGCGCTCCAATGGCGGGTTCATGGGCGCGTTGTTTTCCCAAAGAAACATCGACAGCTTCAACTGCTCCTGCTCGACGAAGCGCTGGGCGGCAATGGACACTTCCCGCCGGCGTTGAACTTCCTGGTTCGCTTCCACGACATCCAGCGGAGCCACCGCTCCGGCCTTGGCGCGGCCCTCTACCTGTTTGAACCGGTCTTCAGCAACCCCGATTGCGCGGCGTTGGACCTCAAGAAACTTCACGGCCGCAACCCAATCCCAGAATTGTGTGGCTGCCGCGAGAAAAAGATCCTGCCTGGTTTGTGCGATCCGGACATCGGCACGGGGGTCGGCGAGTTCCGATCGCTGCAATTCGGCATTCTCAGGGTTCACCATGAGCCCCCGCAATAGAGGAAAGAATCCGCCGAGAAGCACCTGTTGTCTATCGTTATTGAAGCCGAGATCGGGAATTCTCGCATCGCCGATCGCTTGGCGGACGCCGGCGCTGTACCGAAAGCCCAAGGGGTGCCTGGCTTCCACCAGTGTGTCGTTGAACCCGGCAGTCTGGGTACCTGCATTCGGATTGCTGCTCGAAATGAATCGCTCAAGTTCGAAATCGTTCACGACGGTCGGCTCGAAGGCGCCCAATGCCTTGAGCATCCTGCCGCGTGCCATCACCTTTTCCGTTCCGGCACCCTTCAAGAGAGGATGCGAGCGGTCGATCCAGGCAAGGATTTCTTCCACACTAAGCGGGATCGGCGGGAGCTCCCGTTTGGTGGTGGAGGGATCGGCAGCGCTCGCATACTCACACGCAACGCTCAGGGCGATAAGAAGGCCAACGGCGAGCACATATGGATGAGCCATACAACACACTCCTTTCCTATGAGCAGCATGCTCTTCCCGGGGTCGCGCACTTCGTGATCGACGAGAGATGGCAAGCAACCAGAGAATCGAATTGAATGAAAGACAAGCTGAGTCGAGCCTACTTCGCACCTCGTCCTGCCTTCGGCAAGAGGGTATCGATGAGGCTTGGCGGACGTTCCTGGTAATCGGGCGGGAAGAGATTGAAGCGCCGCCACAGTTCATACCATAGCGGGACACGGTTGAGGATGACCCATCCCATGACCTTGGTGCCCTGGCGAACGTGTTCTTGAGGAGGCCAGGGTTTTTCCTCCGCATCAGGAACCACCCAGAAGCGAAAATTGCCTTTTCCATCGTCAACCTGGTCGATGACTTTGACCACGCCCCCGTAAGTGCCGGCCATCAGTTCAGGCCATGCGGGTAGGGGAATGGCCGGAATGCCGTAAAAGAGGATCTTCACCTTGCGTCCGACGTTCAGCAGGGGTGCGTCGATTCCGTCCGCAACCATCTCAATGGCCTTGTCGGCGCTGGCCGGCGAAATTCTCACCAATTTATCACCGGGACGGACGGTTTCACCGACGCCCGTCTGGGCCATTTTCACCACGGTGCCATCGATCGGTGCCATGATGCGGCCCGCCACACGGCGCTGTTCCGCATTCGACATACGCAAGGAGACATCGGCCAACTGATCCGCGGCTTTAGCCGCTTCCCCGACCGCCGCATCGCGGGCGGCTTCGGCGTCCAACAGGCGCTGCAAGACCTCCGCACTGACCTGCTCCCGTCCGAAACTCAACGCTTTCATCGCTTGCTCGGCGCCCCTCAGATGAGCCTGGGCGCCTGTCAGATCGGCTTTCGTGGCAATGGCGGCCTGGATCGTCACCTCCAACTCGCGTTGGGAGACGAGACCCTGTTCGGCCATTTGCTTGTGGCGGTCCACGTTCAATTCAGCGGTGGCAACGGCGATCTTGGCGGCTTCGACCTTCTGATAGGCCTCGCGCACCTGGTTCTCCGCTTCGATGACGCGCGCCTGTGCGGAGGGCACCGCGGCTTTGACGAGGTTCTGCATTTCCTTGATGCGTTTGTCCAGTTGCTCGGCGCGTGCCAAGGCGGCCTGCCGGGTTTCGGTCAAAGCTTTCCTGCGTTGTTCCAACAAGGGGAGCAAATCAGGGGACATGAAGTTGGGATCGTAGTCGTCCAACTCAAGGATCAAATCGCCTTGTTTGACACGGACACCTTCGAATATATGCCACTTCTTAATACGACCCGTAATCTGCGCTTCAATGTCCTGTGGTCGTTCGTACGGTGTGTACGCGGACAATTGCCCGCTGACCGTGATGGTCTGCGTCCAAGGTACAAAGGCGATAATCAGGAGAAACAGCAGGACCAGTTTAATCGCGAGGCGGGACGAAAACCTGAGCCGCTCCGGAATCTGTACCGCTTCCCAGGCCCGGAGCTTGCTGGACGCTGCAAAATCGTCCACCGCAATTTCATCCAGTCCGGTAGGCCGTTGGACGAGCAGACGAACTTTTTCACGAAGACTGTGTCCGATACCTGCCACCGGAAGTCCTCTTCGGGCGCGGCGGAAATGTGATGCATCATCATAGAGGAAACTGGATCAATGGGTCAATTTCTCTTGCAGAACGCGGCGGTAACGCTGTTCTGCCGGCTTGACCCGCCTGTCGAGAGCCGCTAAGGTGTGAACCCCACAGTGCCTTATCTGAGGGAGTGATAACGTGCCGGAAAAATCCAAGCGGGGCGATTCACCTCCCTCCAATAGAGGTGGTTCCCGTCCGATTGTCGGGGTGCTGGGAGGAAGCAAATCTGATTTTCCCATCCTGGAAAAGGCCGTGGCCATTTTGAATGAGCTGGGGATTGCCAATGAACTCATCGTCGTGTCGGCACATCGTACGCCTGACCGCTTATTTTCGTACGCGGAGCAGGCGCACCCACGAGGTATTGAAGTTATCATTGCCGGCGCCGGAGGGGCAGCGCACCTACCGGGCATGTTGGCGGCAAAGACCCATGTCCCCGTGATTGGAATTCCGATTCCAACTGAACACCTCCGCGGCCTCGATTCCCTGTTGTCGATCGTCCAAATGCCTCGCGGCATACCCGTGGCGACCGTGGCCATCGGCGGGGCAGAAAACGCCGGCTTGCTCGCCGCCCAGATTCTTGCCGGCCGTTATCCTGAGGTGGCCGTTCGCGTCAAAGCCTTTCGACATGCCCAGACGACACATGTGCTTCAGTCTCCGGAGGCGAAAGGTTTCGTGGCGGCCCTCAGGCCATCGCTGCATCAACGCCGTCGCCTGTGAGTCCTCAATTGGTTGAGCCTGGATCCGTGCTCGGGGTGCTTGGCGGCGGGCAACTGGGCGCCATGTTCGCGCAGGCCGCGACGCGCCTTGATTACCGCGTAGCCGTCTGGGATCCCGACCCAGATGCGCCGGCACATCGCCTCGCCGCCTATTCTTTTCCATCGCTGTTCACTGACGAGCAAGCGTTCACGCAGTTTGCCGGTCTGGTTTCTGTTGTGACCTACGAATGGGAGAATGTGCCTGCCGTGCTGTGTGAACGCCTTGAGCGGACAACACCGGTGCGGCCAGCCAGTCGCGTGTTACAGCGGATACAAAACCGCCTCGTCCAGAAGACCTTTCTCGCGGGTCAGGGATTTCCGGTTCCTCGATTCGCGGCGTTGACTGAACGCGACCGATTACCGGAGATTCTGGAGCAACTCGGTTACCCTGCCATATGCAAGACCGCCACTGCCGGCTACGACGGAAAGGGCCAATGGAAGATTGATGAGCCGTCGTCCGTGTCTTCCGTCAAGGGATCCCTGACGGCGTCCTCTCACAGCGGGATGGAATGGATCGTCGAGAGCTTTGTTCCATTCGAGCGTGAGCTGTCCATTCTCGTCGCTCGGGGAATCGATGGACAGACAATCGTCTATCCCTTGGTGGAGAACGTGCATGAGGCGGGAATTCTCCGCATGACCGTCGTGCCTGCAGAGGTGCCTCTTGCTGTGGTTGAACGGTCAGCCGACCTCGCGAGGGCGGTGGTCGCTCGTATGGAGGGGATCGGACTGTTTTGCCTCGAGCTGTTTCTCCTGCCGGGTCAACGAGTGCTCATCAATGAAGTCGCGCCCCGACCTCATAATTCCGGCCATTACACGCTTGATGCCTGCAATGTCTCCCAATTCGAACAACAGGTTCGAGCAGTGACGGGCCTGCCACCTCAAGAAGTCCTGCTGACGAATCCAGCAGCCATGGTCAATCTCATTGGTGAGGACGCACAAACGGTCAAGAAGGATGTCGAATGTCGCCGGCTGCTCGGCCTTCCCGGCGCCTACGTGCACGACTACGGTAAACGTACAATACGTCCGCGACGCAAAATGGGGCACGTGACCTTTCTGGCCCATGATGTACAGACCGCTCGAGACAGAGCTTCGCGTCTTCGGCAGAGTCTTCTTCGCGCCGCCTGCGCTTAATCGGCTCCCCTCCAATTTAGTTGGACTTTCTGGAACCGTATGGCCGTTCCATTTTGTGACGTTCTGAGGTCCAGTAACTCGTGGCGCGCTCTAGAGCGTAACAAAATCAAGTTCCTTCTGGGCGAAGGCAAAGGTACAGGACTTGCTGTGTCCTGTCCGGCACTGCAGGCGGAGGAACAATGCACGGGACGCTGGCGTTTTCCCAGGACTCCATTTCATCTCAAGCAACAGACGAACCGGGAGCCGTTTCAAGGCCGCGCTATGTGATCCTCCAGTTGCTGGTCGCCATCATGCTGGGCTACCAGGTCTTGTTCGGACCGGAGCCTGTCGTCAGTCGGGCGACAAGCGAGTTTATCGTCGGTGGATTGGTGGTCCTAATCGGTTGCTTACTGGCCGTTCCCTGCTCCGTGCTCCAAGCGGCCTGGTTCAGCGGCACACTCATCGCGGTCGACACGGCTCTTGTGACCGGCACCATGTATCTGTCGGGACAGGCCAGATCAGAGCTGTATTTGTCCTACTTCATCCTCATGCTGATTGCTGCATCCCTGCGTCGGCTGTCTCATGTGATCGCCTTTTCGTTGCTACTCTGCGCGGGGTACGGATTCGTGTTGTACCAGGGGAGCGTTCAGACAGGCGTGCTGTCAGTCGGTCAATTGTTGGGCGTGCCGGTGTTACTGGTGATGGCCATTTTTTATGGTATGGCACTGGAAACCATCGGAGCGGAGCGACAGCAAAAAACGCAGTTACTGCACAACATTGATGCATTAAAGAAGACCGAACAGGCCCTGGAGGCGTCCCGCGATCAATTGGAGATCCGTATCAAAGGGCTCAAGGAAGATTTGTCGAAGGCCAACGCACTGGTCCGGCACGAGAAGTCGGAGCGGCAGGGGTTGGAGCGGCAGCTGGTCGAAGCGCAAAAGATGGAAGCCATAGGCCGGATGACGACCGGCTTGGCCAACGAGTTCAGCCATCTGTTCACGGTCATCGGAAAGCAGACGGGAGTGGTCCTTTCTCATCTCCTTCCGGAAGATCCTTTATATAAGCCGGTCGATGATATCTTCCGGACCGGAGAGCGGGCGGCTGCGCTGACAGCGCAGTTGGCGGCGCTCGATATCCAGCATCGGCAATTCCGTCATGTACTGTCCATGCGGACCCTCATGGAAGATCTCAGCGAAACGATTCGAGACCTCTTGCCGAGCCGGATCGAGTGCCAAATTTCGGCCGAAGGCAGCCAACTGGACGTCGAGGTGGATCGCGAAGGAATTGAACAGATGTTGTTGAATTTGGCCTTGAATGCCCGTGATGCAATGCCGGGAGGGGGGCGTCTGACCATTTCAATTTCCTCGTTCGATGAAGGAGCAGACGTCAAGGCCCTTGCCGGAATGAACAGACGTGCGTCGTGTGTTCGAATCCAGGTCTGCGATACCGGGAGTGGGATGACGCGAGACACGCAGTCACGGATGTTTGAGCCGTTTTTTTCGACGAAGGAGACCAACGTCGGACTGGGATTGACCTCGGTGTATGGAGTGGTGAAGCAGCATGG
>DASTJX010000122.1:0-6415 GCA_035716265.1 Nitrospira sp. | reverse complement strand
ACATCGGCGTTTTCCAACTTGATCGGCAAACGGGTAGCCTCCGAGGTCTGTACCATCGTGGATGATGGGACGTTGCCCGGCCGGCGTGGCTCCTTGAACATGGATGACGAAGGCACGCCGACCAGCCGGACGACCCTCATCGAGAAGGGCATCTTGCGGGGCTACATCACGGACAGGTTGAATGCGCATTTGATGGGAATTCCGGTGACCGGTAACGGTCGGCGCGAAAGCTACCAAAGCATCGTCCTGCCGCGTATGACCAATACCTTCATGCTGGCGGGACAGTCGGATCCGAACGAGATTATCCGTTCGGTCGACAAAGGGTTGTATGCCGTCTCGTTCGGGGGAGGGCAGGTCGATATCACCAATGGGAAGTTTGTGTTCTCCGCCAGTGAAGCGTATTTGATCGAAGGGGGGAAGATCACCAGGCCCGTCAAAGGCGCGACACTTATTGGCAGCGGCCCCGATATTCTCACGAAGGTCTCGATGGTCGGCCACGATTTGAAACTTGATGAAGGTGTCGGCACCTGCGGCAAAGAAGGGCAATCGGTGCCGGTCGGCGTCGGATTGCCTACGATTCGTATCGATCAGATCACGGTTGGAGGAACCCAAGCAGCATGAAGCAAGAGAAACCGGAACGCGCGATCCAGCCTGCCAACGGCCACCTGATCCAGCTTGCCTCTGATGTACTGGCAATGGCCAAAAAAGACGGCGCGACGGAAGCCGATGTTGTCGTGGCAGACGGGGAAAACCTGTCGGTGCAGATCCGGCTTGGGGCCGTCGATCGGCTGACCAAGGCGCGTGAAAAACGGCTAGGGCTTCGCGTCTTCGTCGGCAAGCGCTCCGCCACTACCTCCACATCCGATTTCTCCTCCGAGTCGTTGCGACGTCTGGTGGCGGAAACCTGTACGCTCGCCAGGGCTGTCGTCGAGGATTCCATGTCGGGGCTGCCTGCACCCGAGCAATTGGCGCAGGAACAACCGGACCTCGATATCTATGATGACACGAAGGTGGACGCCGAACGACAGATCGACATGGCAAAACGGGCAGAATCGGCGGCCATGGCAACAGACGAACGGATTGCGAATTCCGAGGGTGCGGATTTCGATTCTTCATGGGGTCGTGTCGTGCTCGGAAACAGCCACGGGTTCGTCGGTGAGTATCGCAGTTCGAGCTATTCATTGGCTGTCTCGCCTGTGGCCGTCGATCCTGCGTCCGGCACCATGCAGCGCGACTCCTGGTACGACGTCCAGAGAAAGTTCATCAAGCTGGAAACGCCGGAGGCTATTGGGGTTGAAGCCGCGAAGCGGACGGTCAGACGATTGGGCGCACGAAAAATCGCTACCAAGCGCGTTCCCGTCATATTCGATCGAGAAACTGCCGGCAGCCTGCTCGGCAACCTCTGTAGTGCCGCGTCTGGGTACGGCCTGTACAAGGGGGCATCGTACCTTGCGGGGCAATTGGGACAACAGGTGGCGCCGGACTGGATCACCGTCATTGACGATGGCCGCATGATGGGAGGGCTTGGCTCACGGCCATTCGATGGTGAAGGACTGCCGACCCGAAAGAACACGATCGTCGACAAAGGCGTGCTGGCAAGTTACCTGCTCGACACCTATTCCGGGAAAAAGTTGGGCTTGCCGTCGACAGGCAATGCATCGCGCAGCGTAGGGGAGAGTCCGTCTGTCGGACCGACAAATTTTTATCTCGTTCCCGGCACGACATCGGCAGAAGACATGATCCGGAGCGTAAAGGACGGTCTCTACGTCACGGAGTTGATTGGATTCGGCATTAACATGGTGACAGGCGATTATTCGCGCGGCGCCGGCGGGTTTTGGATTGAGAATGGCCAACTGACCTTCCCCGTTGAAGAGATTACGATAGCCGGAAATTTGAAACGCATGTTCAAAGACATCGAATCCGTCGGCAGTGATCTTGTTTTCCGGGGACGCATCGCCAGTCCGACGCTCAAGATCGCAGAGATGATGGTCGCAGGGAACTGAGCAAGCACAGTGAAGAGCATCCGATCCCTCGGACGAATGCCTGCAGGAGTGCGTGACTCCTGGCTGGCAGCGTCGCTCGCCCTTGTTCTTACTGCCATGGCCGCCTCAGCCCGCGGGGAGGGCAACATGCACATGACCTCGAGCGCCTTTGACAATCAGGGTGCAATTCCGGTGTTGTATACGTGCGAAGGCCGGGACGTCTCACCGCCGATCGCTTGGTCGGATGTACCGCCTGGTACGAAAAGTTTGGTGTTGATTGTGGATGATCCTGATGCGCCAGATCCGGCCGCACCGAAGATGACCTGGGTGCATTGGCTGCTCTACAATTTGCCGCCGACGACCAACGGTTTACCGGAAAGCGTGAAGACGTTGCCGGACGGAACCAGAGAAGGGGTCAATGATTGGGAGCGCACCGGTTATGGGGGGCCGTGCCCGCCGATTGGGCGCCACCGGTACTTCCATAAGCTCTACGCATTGGATACCATGCTGCCCGACTTGAAGCAGCCGTCAAAGAGCAAGCTCGAGGAAGCGATGAAAGGTCACATTTTAAGCGAGGCTCAGTTAGTGGGGACCTACCAGAAGCGCGGATGAAGTTCGTGTGATGACTCCGTGCAGTTGACCCGGCATCCGCGCGGTCGGCGAGCGGGTCACGAGATCAATAGAGAGGAGTGGTTATGCGAGGTGCATGCAGTATCATTCTCCTGGCTGCGCTGCTGTTTCCGACCGCTGGCATGGCAGCCGACTTTCGGCTTAGTAGTCCCACGGTGAAAGACAAAGGGACCATCGCGAATGAACATGTCTTTAATGGGTTCGGATGCAACGGCAACAACACCTCGCCGGAATTACGATGGGAGCGGGCACCGAAAGGAACGAAGAGTTTTGCGGTGACAGTCTACGATCCGGATGCGCCGACTGGAAGCGGGTGGTGGCATTGGGTGATTTTCAATATGCCTCCGGATACGACGTCCCTGCCGGCCGGTGCCGGAAAGCCGGACAGCGGAGGAGCGCCGCAAGGCAGCATCCAATCCATGACCGATTTTGGTCAGCCGGGGTACGGCGGTCCCTGTCCACCGCCCGGCGATAAACCGCATCGTTATATCTTTACGGTGTATGCGCTCAAAGTGGATCAAATTCCACTGCAGAAAGAGGCCTCCGGGGCGATGGTGGGCTATTACCTCAATCAGAACAAGCTCGGAAAGGCCTCGTTCACGAGCAAGTACAGCCGAAAATAACCTGACGACATGAGAAGCAGAGCACGAAGAGACGCGCTGATGGAGGAATTCAATGCCGCTTGATGCCGAACTCGGAAAGAAAATGCTTCAGCTCGTGACGTCGCGTTATGACGACCGGCACTGGCGTAAGAAGATTGAAAAGACACTCAGCTTGCCACAATCAGGTGTGAGCGATCCCGTTCAACAGCAGATCTTCATGTACTTGAAGGTCGGACTGAAAGCGTATAAGTCCCGTCGGGCCGATCCCGATTCCTGGATTATCGGCGGCTATGCGACAAAGGAAGTGATCGAGCGTGCTAAGCACCAGCCGACACAGGTCGGCGCCGATCTCACCAAGGATGACGTGGGGTTTCTTGGTAACGATCCCGGCACGGAAGTGGACGAAGCCTGGTGGGATGAGATGCTGGTGCAGTGGTTCGACGTACCGGAGGAAGAAAAGTCCACAGAAGAGGAAGCTGAGGAGGCTCCAACCGAGACTAAATCTTCCGAAGAAAAGCCCGCTAAAGCATGAAGATGGCGCCCGCAGCTGTTCCCCTGTCACCAGCGTTTGCTGGCTTGCCGTGACGCTCAATCCCGCTTAGCCCAGAAACTCGTTCCGTTCCGACGGTGGTCGAACGGAACTCAAACATCTGTGCCACCCGCGGTGCGCGGGCCGGGTGATTTCACTGCGGCAAGAAACGCAGCGCTGAGGCACGGGGTAGCAGCCGCGGTCACCGCTAGGGAAAGCGATCAGCAAATGAGATTATTTATGGTTGTTTATCATCCGAGGTCGACGGTCACAGTCTTCAGGCGCCGGGTAAGGAAGGAGGATAACTCTCGGCGAGAAACGTAAAGCGCCAACGCATGGGCGACTTGTCTGTTTTTCGCCGAACGTTATTGCCGGGATGTAGTAAGGAACGTGACGCGCGTTCCTTATTATCTTGAAGACGGGATTTGAAGCCGTGTTTTAGGTACTTGATGTTTCTCACCTTAACCCAGAGATAGTTGGACTTCGCCGACTAGCGACAGGGTGCATAGGCCCCTCGCCTCGGTCGTCGTTCTCACCCACCCAACCCTGGGCAATTTTTTTCACCCACCCGACCCACCGATTGCTTAGCAATCGATTACCCGGGACGCGCCCTCTCTCCAGGAAGGTCGCAGGCGAGAGAATCGAGGTGTTTTCATCTTGGCAAGTGAGGATAGTTGGACTTCGGCGACTGGTTCTTCCGACATTTACCTAGTATGCGGAGATGGGTGAGCAGGCGGGGCACCATCTCCGCAGCAATCATCGTCGTCGGAGACAGACCAACTATCCGAATAGATCCATCTGGGCCGGGTTGGGCGGTTCAATGTTGACGCCGGGTGCAATTGGTTCTGCAGCTTCCGTCTCAGGCGGCGGTTGGGAATGCCGGTCAAGGAATTCCTTCAGCTTTTTGAAATCTTCCTTCAACGTATCGAGCAGGTTGCCTTGATGGAGTGCGGCGGCTGGATGCAGCAGGGGAAAGATCACAAAGTCTTTCAGGTAAAAGGCCTGCGCCTTCACCTTCGTAATTCCGACCTTTCGCTCGAGTAAGGTTTGTGTCGCCCAGTTGCCGAGGGTGCACACCAGCTTAGGTCGGATCAACTGGATCTGCTGCATCAAAAACGGCTTACAGGTCTCGACTTCATCCGGTTCAGGGTCGCGGTTGTTCGGCGGCCGGCACTTGATGACGTTCGCGATGTAGATGTGATCCCGTGAGAGATTGGCGGATGCCAGCAGATCATTTAATAATTTGCCGGCCGCGCCGACGAAGGGCTCGCCCTTCTGATCTTCATTAAACCCGGGCGCTTCACCGACAAACATGATGCTGGCTCGGGGATTCCCCACTCCAAACACCACCTGTGTGCGCCCCAGTTTGGCGAGCTTGCACTGCTGGCAGTTGTGAAGCGACTTCGAGAGTTCTTGGAGCGTCATGGCGAGATGTGACGATGAAAGGACGCGAGGCATCTTAGGAGCGGCGCAAAAAGTTGTCAATGTAGAAAATCGATCGCACTTACGTAGATGGATCGCGGTCAATGATGATATCGGCGCAGCGCTCGCCGCTGACAATCGCGCTTTCCAGATTGGCCGGCCAGCCCGTATCGGTCCATGCACCGGCTACGAGTAGATTGGAAATGGGACTCCGATGGATCGGTCGGAGGAGTTTCGTCCCGGGCCCAAGGGGCAGGATGGCGTGTTGAATCTCGTGCTGCCGCAATTCGTCGAGTTGACGGCCGGAGTCCAGGAGATTCAACGAACCAAGAAGGCCGGAAAGTTGCCGCTCAAGATCAGGCGGTGATTGGCCGGGCTGGATACTCATGACGGCGAGCAGGCGTCGGTCCGGTGTTCCTGACGAGCACATCATCCAGTGGAAGGATCCGGAGCCTATGAGGATCAGCCGTGGCTTCGCCAGAATCGTTGCGGTGCGCACCTGAAGAAAAGTGGACGAGCTGGTTTCAAGGTCGGCGATGTGCTGAAAGTAGGCATAACGCGTGAGCCAACGCTCCGGCAGAAGCGGCGTTAACTGCTGTGGAGGGACTGCCGCGAGGTACCAATCGGCTCCGAGGAGGCTGCCATCTTCCACACGTATGCCGGTCACGCGGTCTTGATGAAACTCAATTCGTACAGCAGATCTGTGTAATGCCAATGTCGCGCCGTCTTTTGTCAGGCGCTCTCTGATCGGTTTCCCGATCAGCTGGTCCCAGGATGGATGTGCTATCCACAGACGGCTGTTGGCGGCGCCGGACAGAAAAAATGGCTTCAAAGCGGTCACGAAGGCATCTGCGGACAAGCTTACAATGTCACCGCCCGTCAACCAGCGTGCAAGCGGATTCCAAATGGTCTGCAGAGAGGTTCGGCTGATATCCAAAGATTCGAGCCACTGTTGTGCCGTGCGATGTTCCAGGTCTGTGGCGAGCTGAACCGAGCCTTCCCAAAGTTGTTCCAGCCAGGAGAGGAGTCTCCAGCGCTCGGCCGGCGAAAGTCCTGCAAAACGTCCGATGGTGAAGAGTTGCTTCAGCGGGGTGGGGAAAAAGGTCTTCGGATAGCGAGCCACCCGGCCATCGGACAGAACGAACTCTAAGGCGGATTCGGTAAACAGAGGGTCGGTTCGGTGGATGCCCAATGACTGCAACAGCGCCCAGGTAGCGTGATGACAGCCGAGGATGGCAGCGGGTTGACTC
>DASTJX010000121.1:0-3445 GCA_035716265.1 Nitrospira sp. | reverse complement strand
GAATGTCCTCCTGGCCAGTGCACGTCTATTTCGTCAGTCCATCGACAGCCATTTTCACAATGTCGACCGCTTCAGCAATGAGCTTACGCTGCTCTTTCACTCTGTCCCTATAGCGTTGTAAGTCCCTGTAGCTGCGATCTTCGTTCGGGCACTCGCTCCTGAACCTGCTCACTTCCTCGTTCGAAGGCTCTTCGACTTGAGTGATCAGCCTCTCCACGGTCTTTTGACACTTGTCCCCCTGTGCCTGCACACCGGCTGAAAGCCAGATCATGCATCCGAAAAGCACGACGCCACAGGCGACCAACCGTACAAAGTTCATATGTCCCCCTATACCCCCTGTGTGTGATGCAGTATAACCACGGCCGTGAATGGTAAGACCAAGCCGTCGGCGTTACTTCCTATTCTGTTTGCGGTCACGGCGTTCATCTACTTCTCGGCCTTCTACGGCGATTTCCAGTACGACGACTCGTTAACTATTCTGGAAAATGCCCATGTTGAATCGCTCACCACGTTCATCGGCCATTTCGATCACATGGTCCGGCCGGTGTTGTATGCCACATTGCTTATTGATCGGTCACTATATGGACTGAACCCTGCCGGCTATCACCTACTCAATCTCTTGCTGCATCTGGGATCCGGTCTACTCATCTATCGGATTCTTACGAGCGCCCTGTCGGACGAATTGTCAGCTATTCCCTTCTGGACAGCGCTGCTCTTCCTTATTCATCCGATCGCCACCGAAACGGTGACCTATATTTCCGGACGGGCATCCGGCCTGATGACGTTTTTTTATCTGTTGGCGCTGTATTTATATCTTCAATCTGCACAACCATCGAACGGCTGTCGCCGGCTGTACCTGTCGGGAGCTGTCGCCTCGTTCCTGCTTTCGATAGGGTCCAAGGAAACAGCGGTGACGTTTCCGCTTATTCTCCTTCTCTGGGACTGGCTGATCGCTGGGAAGCGAGTCGCCGACATTCGTGCCACGCTGATTTCCCATCTCGCCTTTTGGGCCGTCTTGCTTCTTGCCGCTGCCTGGGCCTGGAGCCACCCGCGCTATCCGGCGCTGGCGGAATTCAGTCTCACGATTCGACCATTCCCCGAGCATCTGCTCAGCGAATTACACGCCACGGCTTACGCGCTGCTGCTGCTGGTCTCTCCGTGGAATCAGAACTTTGATCATGATTTCCCTGTATTTCACTCGCTGACGCAATGGCCGCTTCCACTCGATCTCTTGCTGCTCTCCGTTGTAATGGCCGGCGCGTTCTTCTCGGCTAGTCGCCTTCCGCTGTTCGCCTTCGGCCTGGGCTGGTTCTTCATACAGCTCCTGCCGACGAGTCTCATCCCCCGCAACGACCTGTTGAGTGAGCGCAACCTGTATCTGCCCGCAATCGGATTCGTACTTGCGATCGTTACGCTGAGTTCGCATCTCATCCGTCGGCTTCTGACCATCATCCGGCGGCCGGCTCTCGTTCGGTTCACTTTATCTCTACTCGCGGCAGTTTTGGTGGCCGCCCTCTGTCTCTTCACCTATCAGCGAAACCTGCTCTACCAAGACCGGCTTCTACTCTGGTCGGACGCGGTCCGGAAGTCTCCCAATAAAGCACGACCGCATAACAATCTGGGCTATGCGTATTCTTTGCACGGTGACTGGGATAGCGCCATCGAGCAGTTCCGGTTCGCCGCTCAGTTGGACCACGATTATGTCCTCGCCCAGGAAAACCTCCGTGACGCCTATCTGCACCGTGTGGGCCGTCACCAGCCAAACTAGCCGCTGGCTTCCCCAAGGACCTCGTGGCCGTAGCGCAGGAGCCGTGAGGCCTGCTCCCACTGATCCATCAGATTCAGCCCCACCAGCAGCAAACGGTGCCCGTCTTTGAACATACTGGCGATCAGGCAGCGCCCGGCTTTGCTCGTATAGCCCGTCTTCACGCCGTTCACGTCCGGGTCCTTCAGCAGTTCGTTGGTACTGTGGAGCACCAGTTGACGTCCACCATTGACCGTGCTGATGTCGCGAACCAGTGTTCGTACCATCATGGAGAAGATCGGTTGTTGCAGCGCCCGCTCGCTGAGTTTCGCGAGGTCCGCCGCCGTCGAATAATGCCCCGGTGCATCGAATCCGCAAGGGTTGGCGAAATGGGTGTCCTTCAACCCCAGCGTTCCAGCGCGCTCGTTCATCTTGACGACAAACCGCTTGTCGTCTCCTCCGATGTGCCAGGCAATCGCCTCGCAGGCGTCATTCGCACTCGCCACGAGCATCGCCGTCACCAAATCACGCAGGAGAAACTCCTCTCCGGGGCGAAGTTTGTAGGCGGAATGATGAACGATCGCGCGGCGGTCGATCTTCACCACGTCTTGGAGCGGCGCTGATTCCAACGCGACCAGCGCGGTCATGATTTTCGTGAGACTGGCAGGTGGAAGCCGGCGAGTCGCATTTTTTTCGAGCAGGACGCGCCCGGATTCGAGCTCGACCATGTACAGAGCGGATGCCTTGACAATTGGCCGGGCCGGCGAATCAAAAAAGGAATCTTCCGTCAGGCCGGCACCAGGCCACACCGCCTGGGCCATCATGGCCCACATGACCAACAGCGTCCCGCCGAACAGTCGCCGGTCCATGCTGGCGTTGGCCTAGTGGCCAAACAAGCCCTTCATGAAGTTGGTAGCCTTGTCCACCCCCGATTCGGCCGGCGCTTCGGGTTCCGGCCCCGGCGCCGGCATCTCTTGCGGCGTCACGACCTCCGGCCTGGTGCCTGATCTCCGGGTATTGGGTGGAGGCGTCCCGCTTATGTCTGGACGACCCATGGACTGCCCTTGACGTCCCATCATTCCCATCATGCCGCCCATGTCGAATTTCGTGAACCCATCGGGAATCTCGAAAAGTCTCGGATCCTGACTGCCGATCTGGAGGTTGCTGAGTTCAGTCAACATCCGCTTTTTGTCGTTGCCTTCCTTGTACAGGAGATCCTGTTTGACGTTGATGCCTTCTCTTGTCCGCCAGGAAAAGCCGCCGTATTTTTTTCCATCCGTGCTGGTCGCGATGGTCTTGTACTTCGTCACCCTGACGCCGTTCAATGTTTCTTCCCCCATCGCCGTGTCTTCGTACGTCCATTGCGACGTATCATTGCCTTTTGAGGGACCTCCTCCGATCGAATATTCCATATAGATGTTTTCTGACGGCATAAGCATCCACATCACTTTGTTGTCATAACGAAAGATTTGAACCGCCCCGTCGCCGGAACCCGTCAGCATTTCCTTACGTTCTTTGGTCGGTGTCACGAAGATCTTTTGCTTCGTTGACCCTTCTTCATTTTCAACCGTGGCATCGGCCGAATACTCCGCCTGCGGACGATTCATTGGCGCCGCCTGTGCAGGCACCCAGGCCGAAAGCGTTGCAAGAGCGACCATGACGACGAGCATGTGTGACATGGCAAACTCCTTGTGAAGGTTT
>DASTJX010000120.1:0-2746 GCA_035716265.1 Nitrospira sp. | reverse complement strand
TCCCTGATCGGAACGGTCAAATGACGGGCTGCTTCAGCAATTTCATCCGATACTCCGGCCACTTGTGCCACGTAGGCGACATCGCGGTCCTCGTGCCGGAGCATGAGGACCATACGTGAGAAACCGAGGTTGGAGCGCAGCAGTTTGAGTACGATATCCATCAGCGCATGCAGATCCAACGTGCTCGTGATCGCGGCGCTGGTCTGGTGCACAGTCGTAAGCTGGGTGATCTGCTTCCGGATGGTTTCCATATTGGAGGCGATTGCCGCACTACGTTCCTGGAGGGCTTGGCTCATTCTGTTAAACGTTTGTGTCAGCTGACCGACTTCATCATGAGTCGTGGCAGGGATCGGGGCGGGTGCTTCACCCTCTCCCAACTGGCGGGCGACTGCAGCGAGCCTTCTCAATGGAATAGTCACGCGCAGGGTCAGGAAATGCGCGCCCAAGATGCCGGCGCCAATGAGCAGGGTCGTCAGGACCAGGACGTTGCGGATCATGTCGAGGAGCGCGCGCTTGACTCCTGCGTCGGTAATGCCGATCTGCACGACGCCTTGGACCAGGTAGGGGGCGGCGCTCTTTTTCGCTTGAATCCGTTCCTCCATTTCGAGCAGCAGCGGCGAGAGCGAGGGATCGGTCGCCGGTTTGCGAAGGACCGGCAAGGCGAAATCGTAGAGCTTTTCCCTGAGTGACGAGAGCACCCACATGGTATCGGATGAGCCGGCGTCGGGAACCAGGATTTTGTTCTCCGATAGAGCCAGAGGTGTGATGCGGGGCATAAATGTGGGTGCGCGATACAATTCTTCAGCCAAGCCTTCATCGGGATAATACCGGCGTTCTTGCGAAAAGGTCACGCTTCCGGATGATTCACGGACGATCTTGTTTTGCTGCGCCAGAATGATATGGTCGGCCCCACGAATCACCACATACATCACATCGTCGACAGCCATCAGGCTTTCAACGAACTCACGCAGTGTAGCTCGGTCTTCCGCGATTAAGGCTCCGTACCGGAACTGGCCGTTGTTCACAACGCTGGTCAGTAGGATCGTGCCTAATTGGTTAAGGTTCTCCGTCATCGAGACCCGCCGCACTTCGATGAAGTACCAGCTGAGTGTTGAGCACGTGAGGATGAGGATCAAGCTGAAGAACACGACGAACTTTGTACGAAGGCTCGCGAGCTTTCGTGCGCCATCAGCCGGCGAAGTATCGCTGCGTGTCACGTGCGTGGTCGGCATGGTCGATTCAATAGGTCTCATCGATCAAGTGATTGACGTCTTTCGGAAACTCGATGCCCAGAAACCGCGCTGTCTTGAGATTGACGGTGACCTTGAGCCGTTCGACTGGGACGGCTTTGCCCGGAAGCTTCCGGTCTCCCTCTAGGATACGCTTTGCCAACAGACCTGTCTCCCGGCCCACTTCCCCGTAGGACACGGAAAGACTTAACAGGGCTCCCAGCCTGGTGAATTCTGGCGAAAAGCCAATGACCGGTACCCGCTTCGCTAAAGACGTTTCCAGGATGAATCCAACGGACTCATTGGTCAGCACCGTCGAATCGGGAACCAGCAACAGGGCGTCATTAGAAGACAGAAGTGACCGGAGTTGTTGGGGGACAGCTTTCTCGCTTTCGACAGGGAACTCTTGCAGTTGGAACGATTGAGCTGCGGCCTGCGCGATGGTGTCCTTCAGCTTGGCCTGGTTGCTACCGACCTTGGACAACATGCCAAGACGACGCAGACCCGGAAGGAAGGCCCGCAAGATCTTGAACTGGCGCTCCGCCGGTATTTCCAGCAGCGTTCCGGTCATATTTGGGGCGGCCAGATTATGCTTGGACGGATCCAATATCATCATATACACGATGGGAATGTCGACAATCTCAAGCTTGGCTGCCAGCGCGGCTTTCAAGCCTACGGCCACCACCAGCGACGCGTCAGATGCCCGAATTT
This sequence comes from Nitrospira sp., assembly GCA_035716265.1. Lineage (GTDB taxonomy): Bacteria > Nitrospirota > Nitrospiria > Nitrospirales > Nitrospiraceae > Nitrospira_C. The sequence continues at coordinate 806 of DASTJX010000120.1, read as the reverse complement.
TTTTGGCGAGCTTGCGCCCCTGTTCAAGGTCGCCTTGCACGTCGTACTCAGAATAAATGGCTCCGGACGGCGCCGTCGATTTCAATCCGGTGATGGCCTGATCGTAGGCACTAATGCCGGAGGATTTCAGGATGGCAATTTCCGCGGCCACTGATTGAGGGGTGTTCCAGGCCCAGCAGACGGATAAGCAACACACTCCCACCAGCAAGCGGCTTGTGATGTGGTCCGCCCTGCTGATGAGGCCCCCTATGGAGTCCAAGACATTCATCGCAAGCGGCGGGCCTCTCGAGCTCGAGTCAACGTGCGCATGTGAAGCCCTTTGTGCCGGAGTCACCATTCGGGGCGGGTGTCGCTCGGACGGTGCCCAGCACATGCACCGCTTTACCGGCGTGATCGCGCACAATGTGTCCGGTCCAGATGCAGGACACCATCATGCCGTCGGATCTCTTGACACGATGCTCGAACATCATATCGGTTCGGAAGGGATCCATGACCTGCTTAGCGGCACGCGCCATGACCTCGCGATCATCCGGATGCACCAAGGCGAGCAATCCGCGGTGCGTCTTATGCCCCGGAGCAGGCGGCATGCCCAGGAATTCGTCGACCTGGGGTGACCAGAACATGCAATCGGTTTCAATGTCCCAGTTCCAGACGCCGATTTGCTTTGATGTCAGTGCAAGACGGAGTTGTCGTTCATGTGACCGGAGTGCATTTTCTGTCTGTTTGCGTTCACTAATGTCGGTGGAGATACCACAGAGCGCGTAGGGAATCCCGGCCTGATCCCGGAGCGGAAACTTGATCGAAAT
>DASTJX010000119.1:0-3792 GCA_035716265.1 Nitrospira sp. | reverse complement strand
CCGCCGCGAAATCCCCGTTCCACCATTAATGATGATGGCCTGTACGTGATCGTTGCCGGTGCCTTCGGCAATCCGGGCCTTGATCTGCTCCGGCTCGTCTTTGACGAGATGATACGCGGCGACGCTGTGACCCTGATCTTTGAGGAGCTTTTGAATCAACTGCCCGCTGGTGTCGGTTTCCGGCGTGCGGGTATCGCTGCACGTAATGACCATGCAGCCGATCGATTTAGGTGCATGGGCTTTGTGTTCGTGATGCGCTGAATGTGCCGCGGTCATGTCAGGATCTTGAAGGATTGATTACCGTCTACTTCCAGACCGCGTCGGGATTGAGCTTGGCGGCGGGTTGACCGCCCTTAATGTGTTCATCGAGGATCGTAGCGACGTCGGCCTCCGTCACCTTGGAATACCAGGTGCCCTCGGGATAGACGACGACCGTGGGTCCCTGCTCGCAGGGTCCCAGACAGGAAGAGCCGGTGACGAGGACTTCGCCCGGCATCACACCGCGCTGCATGAGCCCCATATTGAACGCCATCAGCAGTTGCGCGGAGCCTGCGCTGCCGCATGAGGGCTTGGGATGTCCCGGCGGCCTGGCGTTCGTGCAGACGACGATGTGATATTTTGGTTTGGGCATATGCTCCTCAGGCTAAATGTGTACTGCGCTGTTCTCCAGTCTGAACTCAATCGTATCGGATTCGCCGATCAATGGGGCCGATAGGCTTGCCACTGCTCGACCACCTCGTCCGGAAATTTCCAATGCTTCAGGCCCTTGATGACCCAATCGAGATAGTGTTCCTTGGGTTTAAATTTTCCGATCGGCGTCGCCGCATGAGTAGTCACCAGGATCTTTTCTCCGGTTTCACTGAGTACCGTCACCTGGACGTGACGGAAGGCTTCCTGGGGCACGTCGTCTTCGAATTGATCGAGCAGTTTGACGTCTTCGTCCGTCAACTCAAAAATTGCGCCCCATACTTTCTCGCCGGGGGACGGTACGACGCTGGCAAGCCCGCACCGCCACTGGGACGACCAGCGGCAGAACTGGATCGTGTGGTCGGGGAGCGTGGCCAGCATCTGAAACTGATGCTCCGGGGCCCTGCGCTTGAGTTGAGTCGGATGGAGATTATCGGCGTAGAGAAAGAACTTCATAACTCGTGTATGGCCTCATAGTATGACTGAATTTGGTAGGGGGTATTCTTCTAACACACCGACTTTCTTTGGCACAAGCCTAGAAGGCTGTTGAAAACGGTCTTCAGCGTCGTTCTCGCATCGCTCGGACGCTCGACATACCAGACAGAGTCTCGCATCCTCGCGTGCTGCGGCCCAACGCGGAACGAAGCGTTCGGCGCTTCGGGGTTGGGTGGGTGACAAAGGACGACCCGCTTTGAACAGCCTTGTCGAAAATAGAGCAATTTGAGCAGTAGATTGTTTTCGTGTCGACTCCAACCCTAGAGCGCCTTGGATTGACTTGGCGTAAGGCCACTTCCTAATATGCGGCTCGCACTTTGAGACATGAAAGGCCGTTTGAGTATGGTGAAAATTCTCCATTATGTCGTACTCGGCGTGATCCTGTTGGGCGCCGTGTACTATATCTGGACCAAGCCGCCTACGATCAATCCGATGATCGACCGCCGAAGCGCGGATGCGTTGGCGATGGTCCAGACTCACCGGGCGCTTGGCTATCCGACAATTCTACAAGCCATGACCGAGCACGTGCGTTCCATGAAGGATCGTGGATTAAACGCGCGGCTCGGCGAATGGCGCGTGAAGCAAGTGGACGGCGATCTTTATGAGGTGCGTGTGCAGCTGCGGGACAAGGGTGTGGGCGGGCAATGGTTCGAACGGGAATTCATCTGGCACGCGAATCTGTCGCTGAAGAGAGTGAATGCGGCCTCGTTGCCGGCGGACGGGATTACGCCGAAGCCGGCGGACAATGACGAACCCTCAGCGCCCACGCCTAAACCCAATATTTTGGGTCCTGCTTAAGACTCACTCGTGACACGCGTCATTGAAAATCCGGCGGCAGCGCGATCTGGATCTCCTCGCCATCTACGCGGACCGGACAGCAGGCGAGTGTGAAGTTGGGATTCCCGAGCCGCTCGCCTGTGCGGACGTTGAATTGCCAGCCGTGCCACGGGCAGGTCACGACGTCGCCCGAGAGCGAGCCTTCACCGATTGGTCCTCCCGCGTGCGGGCACGTATTGTCGACCGCAAAAAACGACCCGTCCACATTGAAGAGCGCAATCCACACTCCCTGAACCTCGACGGTTCGTCCGGTTCCCGGCGGAACGTCCTGCGTCTTCGCGACCGTGATAAACTTAGACATGCGGCCTCACCTCCTCGTAATAATGTCCCGCGGTCGATCCCGCAGAATGGCCCCCGCGCTTGATTTCGGGACAATCTTATGGCATAGACATACGCGAGCGTAACCCACACCGAAACAAGGCCCTTCATCGCATAGGAGCCTCGGTTGGGAATGAGGTTGTTGAATGGAAATGACCCTCCTGCTCAATTCTACGTATGAACCCCTGCGTGTCGTTCATTGGCAAAAAGCCATCGCTCTCCTCTGGCAAGGTAAAGTAGAAGTCCTCGAAGTCTACGACCGGGAGGTACACGGCGTCTCCATCTCCTTCAAGCTGCCGGCGGTCATGCGGCTGCTTAAGCTGGTCCGACTGAAAGACAGTCATCGCGCCGTGAAATTTTCCCGCATCAATATCTTCACCCGCGACGGGTATGTCTGCCAGTACTGCCGCACCAAGTTCCGCACGGAAGAACTGACCTTCGATCATGTGGTGCCGATTGCGAAGGGCGGACGGAAGACGTGGGAAAATATTGTGACGGCCTGCTGGCGCTGCAACAATCGCAAGAGCGGCAGGACGCCGGATGAAGCCGGCATGCGGCTGATGAAACGGCCGGTGAAGCCGCGCTGGAGTCCGATCGTCACGATTACCATTGGAATACGGAACACACCTGAGAGTTGGCGGGATTATCTGTATTGGAATATGGAGCTCGACGCTGACTCTGGCCCGTAATCACCTTCGATCGCGCTGTGCATCACGCCTGGTGTCCATACTTTCTCCGGCCGGGTTTTTGACATCCCTCAAGTTTTACCGCACTCCGATTCCGGCGCTTCTCACTGTTTCACCGTATCTAAGATAATTTCCAAGTCGCGGCCGCCGGGAAGCGTCGGATTCTTCGCGTAACGCCCTTCGATGTCGCCCGGTTGGGCCGGCCCTGCCTGCCCATCGCGATCCAATCTCGCCATCACATCCACCATCCCTCGCAGTTCAGAGCCTTGCACCATGACGTCGGCATTGGTGATTTCAAAATGCACCGGAAATCGAGGGCTCTCAATGCGCTTCGCGGCCACCGGTCTTGGTGTCCCGCCAGGTCTTCTGACAATCACGAACAGGACATCGGTCGGACGTACTTGATCTGCCAATCCCGGTGAGATCACGACCTGTCCTGCGATGACTGCCTCTCCGCCTTGGGGATCGCAGGTGTGGGCGAGGCCAAGCCAGGCGGCAATGGCCGCGAGGGTGATGATGCCACCGGCCATTCCAACAGCGCCGACTTTATATGCTGCCATTCACGATCCTCTTCAGGAAATGGTTGCAAAAAGCGGTGCATTATACCGGCCTGTAACAAAAAAGGGGAGCGAATGGTTTACGCTGGAAAAGGCTCTGTTGTATGATGACCATCCTTTTGGAATTGGAGGAATGACCATGGCAGCGAATCCCGGGTTCCCTCTCACGCTCGACGTCAAGGGCTACGTGGTCCTCGTGTTGGGAGGCGACG
>DASTJX010000118.1:0-5049 GCA_035716265.1 Nitrospira sp. | reverse complement strand
CACGCAAACGATCAAGGGAGAATTATCCCGGAGTGAGAATTCATCTAAAGTGGGCGGAGGAGAACATTACGTGGTTCGCGACAGCCAAAACCGCGAAATGCCTATCTCATTGTCCCCTGAAATGAGCCGGCAGGTTCAGGTGGGTGACATGGTCGAAGCGCAGGTCGATTCCAACGGCCAAGTGACTTCGATTACGAAGGCCCAATAACCTCAGTCGCGCGAGATGGAGCCGTGACCCCTCTCGGCTCCATCTCTGTCCCCTTCCTTATGCTTATTTGTCTGCGCCAATCGGCGGGAGATTGATTCCGAAGCGTTCCAATCCCATGATCACCGTCAGCGCCGACGGTGAATGCTGGACAATCTCCTTCTGCACTTCAATCCTCCGCAGATCCACAAACTCCGGAGCCGTGAGACCGAGCGATTCGCGGTAGGCCCGGTCGGCAATGCCACGCTGCTTTTCAGCCTTTTCCCGAGCCTCCTCCGCCTTCTGAAATTCCACCATCGTGATCTTACGTTGTTCCTGAACGATGGTCTGGGTGGTTTGCTCCACCACACCCTTCGGAGGAAGGATACTACCGACGACGACGCGGTTCAGCCTCACAGGGATGTTCTGCTTTTCGATCAATTTGGTTTGCACTTCTCGGGCGATGGCTTCCTGAAGTTTGGTGCGAGTCGTCGGATCGGTGGTCAACTGGAAGAGCGGATACTTTTGCACCTCTTCACGCACGAACGTACGGAAGGCCTCCTTCACGTTATTGTGGTACCATTGCGGACCATACCGTGCGATCAATTCAGGTGAGCGCCCTTCCACGACGTTCGCGATCAAGAACGCATCGAAAGAGACGGGGGCATTCTCGGCGGAGATGATGTCGAAATGTTCAGAATATTGGACCGGCCGGACATCGACATCCACCACGTGCGTGGTCGGCGCCAGCCATACACGCCCCGTTTTCGACGGAACCGGATCGACGCCGCCGTGACCGAAGAAAAACGGTTGTTCCACCAATACACCTTCATGTCCTGCATCGATCGCCGCGCATCCGATGCTTCCAAATCCCATCATGATGCTGAGCACAATCACAGGACCTCCGGCTGCTCTTCTCATGTGCCCTCCTGTGCAGATGTTGTGATGAGTGAACGACGATCTGACAAATGTCCCGCCGCAGCGCTTTGGAACTCGCGAGTTTACCTTACGAAGCGCTCGCGGACAAAGTCAAACCGGAGGAATCGAGAACTTAGAAGATGCCGGCTTGACGCTGCAGCCAGCGGATATAGCCGGTGATCTGCTCGACGTCGGCCGGAGTGACTCCGTCGATCTTCGGCATATTGCCGAACTCCCAATGGTGGGCTTTGACTCCGAGGGTGGCGGCGCGCTGAAACGCCGCGTCCCCGTGATGGTTGGGCTCATAAATCTTATGAACGAGCGGCGGGCCTTGCTGTGTCCCAGTGCCTTGTGGACCATGGCAGGCAGAACAATACGCGTGAAATTTGGATTCTCCAGGTTGCAATTCCGCTGGAACCGTTGCTCCTCCGACGGCGGATTTGGGCTGCGATGAGTCACAGGCGATGATCGCGAGCATTCCCGTGAGGGCCAGCAGGGACAGGTGCAGCACGGCAGACCCCCTTCTCACTGCCGTTCTCCTTGCCCGCGTGCCGGCTCGGTGAATTGCTCACGCAGCATCCGCTGTGTCCGACGCAGCGTCATGCGGCGGTAGAGTCGAGCACCGATCGGTGCAATCACGATCAACCCGATCGTCAGATACATGAAAAATTCTTCAGGGGAGACTGCCATAATCCTTTCAACAGTGTTTCAACGCGCCGGTGGATCGAGCGCACGGCCTGTTCAAGTTACAGCATAGGCCGTCGGATCCACAACCCCTGCGTTGGAGAAACCGTCGCGGCGGATCAGGCAACTATCGCACCGCCCGCACGCGAGGTCACCAACGGGATCGTAACAACTGTGAGTCAGGTGGAAGGGCACCTGCAAGCGGACACCGGTTCGGATGATCTCGGCCTTACTCATGGTCAGCAGTGGTGCGCAGACTCGAAGACGGAGATTCTCGGCGCCCGCCTTTGTACCGGCACGCACGGCTTCCTCAAAGGCCGCAATAAACTCTGGCCGACAGTCGGGATACCCAGAATAGTCCACTACGTTGGCTCCGAAATAGATCACGGGTGCACCCACCACTTCGGCATGTGCTGCGGCAAGAGAAAGGAAGATGAGGTTCCGGCCCGGCACATAGGTGGTCGGAATGCCATGGCTGCGGTCGGCACTCGGCCGGTCTTTGGGTACCGCCACATCGCTCGTCAGTGCCGACCCTCCGATCGCGCGGAGATCCACTGAGACTACGGTATGCCTGGCGACGCTCATGGCTGCGGCAAGCCGGCGGGCGCGCTCAATTTCAACCGCATGACGTTGTCCGTAATCAACGGTCAGCCAGATCAACTCGTGGCCGGCCTCGCGGGCGAGTGCGGCGGTGACCGTAGAGTCAAGCCCGCCGCTCGCAAGCACCACTGCACGTGTCGGTGTCGGAGTGCCGGTCATGATGTGCGCTCGTGGTTACCGTACCGAGTCGAGGGCTGATACTGAGTAGCGGACGGACGGCGGCGTGCACTGCGAACCGGGGCGGGGCGAATGCGGAACTAGTCGCGCTCTTCTTCCTTCTCAATCTTCTCGAGAAGTTCTTCTCTCGCCTGACACTCGACACAGAGCTTGGCAAAAGGCACGGCCTCCAACCGCCGCTCGCTGATCTCCACCCCACACTCGGCACAGATACCGTAGGTGCCTTCGTTCAGACGGGTGAGGGCTTCGTCAATGGCTTGCCGCCGTCGGTTGCGCATTTCCATGAGCGAAATCCCGAGCTCGCGGTCCAGATCCATCAAGGCCTGATCCCCGACGTCGCGCGCTGACTCCAGCCGGCGCTGTTGATCTTCCGTCAAGGATTGGCCCAGACTTCCCTCAATCTCTTTCAGAATTTCCTGGCGCTTGCCCATCAACATCTGCTGCAAGGCCTCCCGGCGGCGTTCGCGCGCTTCTCGCTCCTTCGCCGTCTCTTTCGGTTTGGCAGCCAGCGGGGACACGGCCATCATCACCGGCTTCTCGATCACGGCAGCCGCGGCTGGTTTGTCTTTCGCCACCGGCTTACTGACTGGTTTGGGTTTGGTCATGGGTTTCTTCCTCGGCGGTGGTTTCATCGCCATCGCGTTGTCCTCTCCCTTGGGGTGAACGCTGGACGGCAAAAAAGTTCGGCATCTATAACATGCCTACTCGGAGTTTGACAAGGGGTTGTAGGAAACGGGTCAGAGTCCCCTAGGGATAGATGATCGTAGAACGTACGGGGTACCCAGCGAGCTTCTGCCGGCCCTGGAGTTCTTTGAGCTCGACCAAGAAATCGAGGCCGACGATTTCACCGCCTAACTGCCTGACGAGGGAAACGGTAGCAGCTGCAGTCCCTCCAGTGGCGAGCAGATCATCCACAATCAACACCCGTTCGCCAATTCCGATGGCATCCCGATGGATCGCGAGTGAATTGGATCCGTATTCGAGGCTGTATTTGACCTCAAAGCAATCGGCCGGCAACTTGCCCGGTTTGCGGACGGGCACGAAACCAGCCTGGAGGCGTTGTGCGAGGATCGCACCATAAATGAACCCGCGAGATTCGATGCCAACCACTTTGGCGAGGCGCTGACCGCTATAGTAGGCCACCAGGTCATCGGCAATGGCCGAAAAGGCCTGGCCATCTTTCAAGAGCGTCGTGATGTCGTAGAAAAGGATGCCGGGTTTGGGGAAGTCGGGGACTTCTCGGATGAGCGCTCGATACTCGGCAACGGTCATTGGCTCAGAGCAGGTCCGATTGTGTCAGCGTTTTTCGCTCGATGGTGTGACGCAGGCGGCTCAAGGCGGTCATCTCGATTTGACGGACTCGCTCACGGGTCAATCCCATGTCTCGTCCGATTTCCTCAAGCGTCCTCGCTTCGCTTCCGTCAAGGCCAAACCGCGACACAATAACAGTTTGCTCTTTTTCAGGCAACTCTTTCACCCACGTCATCATCCCCGCCCGCCGCATCACCCCTTCCGCCGTGTCGGCTGGCGAGGCGCACATCGGATCCTCGATGACATCCCGTAAGAAGGTGTCTGCCCGGTCGTTGATCGGACTGTCCAGCGAGCAGGTCGTCCGGACGATTTGTTTCAGATCGAGCACCTCTTCTTCGGTCGTCTTCATCTTTCGGGCGACTTCCTCGGCGACAGGTTCCCGTCCCAGCTCCTGGACCAGTGCCTCCACCTTGTTCAGGTATCGATTAAGCCGCTCAACCACATGCACCGGCAGCCGCACGAGTTTTCCCTGATTGATGATGGCCCGCTCGATATACTGCCTGATCCACCAGGATGCGTACGTGCTGAAACGGAACCCCCGCTTGTAATTGAACTTTTCCACCGCTTTGATGAGCCCGAGGTTGCCCTCTTCGACGATATCCGCGAAGGGAAACCCTCGGTGAATGTAGCGTTTGCCGATACTGATCACGAGACGGAGGTTCGACTCGATCATTTGCTGGCGTGCCTGCTCATCGCCCGCCATCACCTGTTTGCCAAGCTGCTGTTCCTCCTTAAAGGTCAACAGCGTGGACCGCCGGATCTCCCTGAGGTAACTCTTAAGGGTATCCAGCCCTTCAGAGCGGCCCCGTGAACTCCTGTCGTTCGAGGACGCGTCATTGTCCGACGCATCGTCCTCGTCCTGGTCCGAGTAATGCCTCCGCGCTTCGCTCTGGCCCGAGAATCCGTCCTGTCCTCTCGCCATCTCGACCTCAGATCCCTAACGTCCCTAGTACCACACGACAAAGTTCGCCTGCCGGCCTGACGCCGGCACCCATTCCACTTGGACACCGGTCACACGCGACGCGGGCGGACCTGCCTTGAGAACTTCGATCAACGACACAATGCGGTCTTTGGGGCCTTCGACTTCCAATTCCACCCGGCCGTCTTCACAATTTTTGACACCGCCGACAAGCTCCCGCTGCACCGCGTTGCGAACGGTGAACGCTCGGTAGCCG
>DASTJX010000117.1:0-6374 GCA_035716265.1 Nitrospira sp. | reverse complement strand
GCGGCACAGGCTGGCCTAGTTTCTGGCAGCCGATCGATCCAAAAGTCGTCGAGACGCATACCGATTTCAAGCTCATTTTTCCGCGTACCGAGGTACACTGCGCACGCTGCGACGGCCATCAGGGACACGTCTTCAAGGACGGACCGAAACCCACAGGCCTCCGTTACTGCATCAACGGTGCAGCGCTCAAATTCGTTCCCGCCTCTTGAGCATTCTTTTTCGACAGTAATCAGTGGGACCGGCCACAGGCGCCAACGAGCGCACCCTTCGCGCCACATCGACGCTCTCTTGACGAGGTCCCACTAATCAGGCATATCACGCGTAAAACTGATCTCATGCGGAAGGAAACAAACCAATGGCACATGTCGGCTTTGTTGGCGTCGGGCGCATGGGTGCCAATATGGCTCGCCGCCTTCATGACAAGGGATATCACGTCACAGCCGTACAGGATCAGGATTCTCGCGTAGCAAAGGCGCTTGCACAGGAACTCGGTTGCGAGGCCGCGCCGAACCCTGCACGGGTGGCCGAGCTGTCGGAAGCAATTGTCACGGTCGTGTCGGATGACGCAGCAATGCGCGAAATCTACGCAGCAGACACGGACTCGAGTCTGCTGGCCTTTGCTAAAGACCGGCTGTTCATCAATTGCGCCACTATCACTCCTTCAGTGCATGTCGAAATAGAAGAAGCGATCGCACGTATAGGAGGTCTGAGCCTCGAAGCCTGCATGGCCAGCAGCATCACGCAGGCTCGTCAGGGCACCCTCTATCTCATGTGCGCGGGAAAGCCCGGCGCGTTCGAGCGAGCCAAACCGTTGCTTGAAGCGTTCGGATCAACGGTGCGCTACATCGGCAGAGCGGGAGAAGCCGCCAAGGTCAAGGCACTCGTCAATATGGTCATGAACTGCAACACCGCCGCGTTGGCGGAGGGACTGGGTCTCGGATATGCGATTGGACTGGATGTCACCGTTCTGCGCGAAGTGTTCAGTCAGACTGGAGCCGCGTCGCGGGTCTTGGAGACAGACGGCGAGGACATGCAGGCTCGGACTCATGAGTGCTACTTTTCGGCGGCCCATGCCGCAAAGGACTGTGGTATTGCTATTGGGCTAACCCAGTCGGTCGGATTGACCTTGCCGGTGGCAGAGGCTACGTTGAACCAGTACCGGCGACTGGTGGCCCTAGGGAAAGGCGATCTCGACAAATCCGGAATTGCGGAACTGACCTTCATAGATCGCATGGCTTGAGCCAAATGGTCCGACGTCCGTTCACCGTGTTTTCCCACCGAAGAATTTAACGAGATCTTCCGTCGGCACGCAACCAATAAGAAGATTCCCCTCGACCGAGACGATCATCGGAACGCCGGCTTGTCCAGTAGTCTGCCACGCGGTCTCCCATTCTTTCGCCCGACGACGAAGTTGATCGGCGGGTTCAAGGGTTGAGGAGTCTCCTGCCAAATCATCGAGAACTTGGCGGTCAGATAAATCCCGCCCTTCATACCAAAAGGCACGGTACGCCTCGCGGATAAATCGCATACCCCTTGTTCGACTGTCCTGCAACGATGCAATCGCCCGTTCAATCGCTGCTCTGGTATTTGGCTTTCCCGGCGGCAATGCGATCGGCAGGTCTGGTTCGAGACGACGGACGAGCATGACTTCATGCCGCAACTCAGCGCCCACCGAGCCCTGCCACGGCTTCATAGGACTCGGTAGATACGGCGCGTGCTCTACACCATGCCATTCACATTGCTCGATCAGGTTCAAGGTGTGTAGCCGTTCGTGCAGCGCATAGCAGAAGGGACAGTTGAAGTCGCTGAAAAGCCTATAGAGACGTCGGGCTTCCATTCTCGCTTATGGAAGCACCGCAATGATTCTCACGGGTCCGCCGGTCCCGCCCTTGATCTTGATCGGTAAAGCGAACACCATTGCTCCCTTCGAAGGTAGCTTGTCGAGATTAGCGACGTTTTCAAGCCCGTAAAGGTTGGCGCCGTTGACGACCTGATGCACGATAAAATCCTGTGACGGTCCGTAGTCGATGCTCGGGGTATCAATACCGACGCCGTCGACGTGCCGTTCCACTACGAGAAATTCGGCGGCTTCCTTCGAAAATCCTGGAAAATGAAGCGTCTTGGGATCCGACGGTGTCGAGCTGCCAAGATAGCGCGATCGATCCGGCCATTCCCGTCCCCATCCTGTCAGCATGAATACTACCGCTCCCTGCTGGATCGGACCGTGTAATGTCTCCCACTGCTCGAGATCCTGCCTGGTTAACCGGTAGTCGTGGTTCTGCTCGACGGACGGGCGAACGTCGATGACGACAGCCGGCGCAATGAGTTTCTGGAGGGGAATTTGATCGACGGCCAGACGGCCCTCCGCGAAATGAATCGGTGCGTCGATGTGAGTTCCGCCATGTTCAGACATGGAAAAGTCCCCGGAGGCATACCAGTAGCCCTTGGCCGTTCTACCCCAGGCGGACTTTTCCCAGGTGAATGGCTTGTTCGTCGGCCAGAAGACCGTCTGCTCATCGAGCGCGTAGGTAAGGTCGATCAGTTTGGTCTCATCAATCCCGGCGAAAACCGGCTGGGGGGAAAAAAGGACGATGAGACTCAAGATTCCGTGCTTCAGTATCATAGTTCCCACCTCATGAACTCCAGCTGCCGTTTACTGCCATTCTCCTGGCTTTCATTTCCTGCACTATGCTATCTCAGGCGATGCCTATGCCGAATGTATTACTGCTCATCCCCCCGCTGACGCAACTGAATACTCCCTACCCTTCCACGGCGTATTTGACCGGCTTCCTGCGCTCGCGGGGTGTTCCCTGCGAACAGGCCGATCTCGGCATCGAGATGGTTCTCCGTGTATTCAGTCGGGAAGGTCTGAGGCAGGTGTTTCATCACCTTGAGCCCAGAAGGCGGTCGCTCCATCCTGTGGCGCAGGAGATGGTCGCGAATCAATCCGCCATCTTGGATCACATTGATGCGGTTGTGGCCTATCTTCAGGGGAAAGCACCGGAACTTACCAAGTCACTTTCCCGACGGGCGTTTCTTCCTGAAGGGCCCCGCTTTAGGATGCACCGCAGCTGGTCTCGACGCGCATCAATTGAAGACCGCGCAAAACATGCAGCGACGCTATTTCTGGAGGACCTCACGGATCTGGTTCAGGCCACCATCACGCCGCATTTTGCGCTCAATCGCTATGCGGAACACATAGGACGATCGGCTGCCTCATTCGACAGCATGTGTGCTGCGCTTCAAGAACCGCCAACTTTGACCGATGAATTCATGCTCCAAGCACTATGGGCGCATGTGAAGCGGGTGGACCCTTCGCTCGTCGGCCTATCGGTTCCCTTTCCCGGGAACCTGTATGGTGCTTTTCGTATCGCCCAATCGCTCAAACAGCAACGGCCTGACATCGTGATCGCTCTTGGCGGAGGCTACGTGAACACCGAACTCCGGCGTCTGTCAGACGTGCGAGTGTTCGATTTCATTGACTACGTCACGTTGGATGACGGTGAGCGGCCTTTACTCTGCCTGCTCGAGCATGTGTCCGGTAAGCGGCCGGTGCACGCGCTCAGTCGGACGTATTACCGTGACGACAGTCGAGTGATCTTTGCCGATGATGTGACACTTGCGAACATTTCGATGAATGACGTCGGCTGCCCGACCTATCATGGCCTGATGCTAGATCGGTACCTGTCAATTCTTGACAGCACCAATCCGATGCATCGACTGTGGTCCGAAGGCCATTGGAACAAGTTGACCGTCGCCCACGGGTGCTATTGGAAGCAATGCACGTTTTGCGACGTCGGGCTTGACTACATCAGTCGCTATGAAGTCACTCCGACAGAGCACCTCATCCAGAACATCCAGCAGTTGGTTGACGAAACGAAGCGTCGCACCTTTCACTTTGTGGACGAAGCCGCGCCGCCGATGGCATTGAAAGCATTGGCGGTCGCCCTCCTGCAACGCAAGATTGTTATATCTTGGTGGGGCAACATTCGTTTTGAAGAGGCGTTCACACCGGATCTCTGCCGCCTCTTGGCAGCGTCCGGTTGCATCGCCGTCACCGCCGGCCTCGAGGCGGCCTCAGATCGATTGCTGGCCAAGATGAAGAAAGGGATCACGGTTGACCAGACGGCCCGCGTGGCCTCCGCCTTCAGGCAGGCCGGAATTCTCGTGCATGCCTACCTCATGTACGGCTTTCCATCCGAGACGGTGCAGGAAACCGTCGATTCATTAGAACGCGTCCGCCAGCTGTTCGCGGCTGACTTGGTCCAGTCTGCATTTTGGCATCGATTTACCGTCACTGCGCACAGTCCGATCGGGCGCGATCCGCGGGGCAACGGCCTTCGCATTGTGGGGCCTGAGTTTGGCGGATTCGCCAAAAACGATCTGGTCCATGAGGATGCTACCGGTCCGACTCCCGAATGGATCGGTGAAGGACTGCGTCGATCAATGCTCAACTTTCTGGAATCACGAGGGCTGGAGATGGACGTCACAAAATGGTTCGATTACCCGACTCCAAGGCCGAGAGTACCACCGACTTGGACCACCCGTGCCTTGAGCAAGCGCATTCCCGACGAGGAATTTAATGCGGAACGCCGCTGTGTTTGGATCGGCGAACAGGCGAGCGTCGAATGTGGAAGGGGTGCACTTAAGCTCTCGATCGAAGGAGGAAACAAGGCGTTGATCGCTACTCTTCCGTCCCGGCAAGCGACGTGGTTGAGTCAGTTGCTGCAGGAGGCGCTTCCGCGGCGAGATCGTTATATATCTTATCCGTCATGGCGTGAGGCAAAACAAGCTTTTCCCGGCAGAGCGAACGATTTTGCCTCGTTTGTGAGAGATCCTTCCTGGAGGCGGATCCGCGGTGCGGGACTTCTGCTGGTGTAACCTTAAACCCGAGCCCTCGCCGGCCGCTACCAGCCCTTCAGGGCAAGTTTTCCGATCATCGCGCGCGATTCCAGCTTGGCGTGCGCTTTCTTCAGGTTCTCCGCATTGATGGGTTGCAGGGTCTCGCGGAGAATTCCCTTCAGAATGCCCCGATCAATCCAATCGGCCACTCGATTGAGCACGCGGTGTTGCTCAATCATATCGGCCGTCTGGTACTTCGGTCTGGTAAACATGAACTCCCACACGTGGGTGATGCTCTTCACTTTCAAGACCTGTTGTTGCAGGGGCCCCTTGTTCTCGACGATCGTGCAGATCTTCCCCTGCGGAGCGATCAGCTCAGCCATACTGTCCCAGTAGCCGTCCGTGTCGGCACAGTTGAAGATGAAGTTGACCTCTCGATAGCCGATCCCCTCAAGCTGCGGCTTCAGCGGCTGCCGATGATCGAGGACCTCGTCTGCACCGAGCTGCCGGACCCATGCGATCGATTCCGGACGTGATGCCGTGGCCAATACTGAAAGTCCGGCAATCTTTCCAAGCTGAATCCCCATGGAACCGACGCCGCCGGCGCCGCCAATAATGAGGAGGGTGCTGCCCTTTGAACCACCCTCGAAGTCAATTCCAAGACGATCGTATAGGGCTTCATAGGCGGTAATGGCGACTAACGGAAGGGCTGCTGCTGCTTCGGCTGAGAGCGAACGCGGTCTCCTTCCGACCATGCGTTCATCGACCAACTGATACTGGCTGTTGCTTCCGGATCTGGATATGTCGCCGGCATAATAGACGGTGTCCCCAGGGCTGAAGAGAGTCACCGCCTGTCCGACCGCTTCGACCACTCCCGCCGCATCCCATCCAAGCACAACGGGAGTCTGCCTGTCTGGTTTGGCCGAGGCGCGCACTTTGGTGTCTACAGGGTTGACCGACACAGCCTCGATGCGGACGAGCAGGTCACGTCCCGTAGCTTTCGGCTTGGGAATGTCGAGATCGACGAGGCTTTCGGGGTCTGTGATTGAAAGGTATCGATACAGCCCTACTGCCCGCATGGACGTCTCCTCTTGGGAAAAAGAAAGGGCGGGAAGAGATGGGGCATCCCTTCCCGCCCTTCATTCCACCCGATCGACTACTTGTTCGGCTGTGGTGTATAGCGGAGATAGGGCTTTACCGTCTTGAAGCCCTTAGGAAACAGCGTCTTCGCCTCATCGTTGCTGACAGCCGGGGTAATAATGCAATCTTCCCCTTCTTTCCAGTTGGCCGGAGTCGCCACCTTGTACTTCGACGTCAGTTGAAGCGAGTCGATGACCCGCAATAATTCGTCGAAGTTGCGGCCACATGAAGCCGGATAGGTCAAGGTCAACTTGATCTTCTTGTCCGGCCCAATGACGAAGACCGAGCGCACGGTCATGTTGTCGAGCGCGTTGGGATGGATCATGTCATACAGCGTCGACACCTTCTTATCCGGATCTGCGATGATGGGATAATTCATCGTCGTGTGCTGC
>DASTJX010000116.1:0-4567 GCA_035716265.1 Nitrospira sp. | reverse complement strand
ACTGGTCCAAAGCAAGCGCGTCCCGTTGCTCGTCGCAGCCGACACCTTCCGTGCCGCCGCAATTGACCAACTTCAGGTCTGGGCCGATCGGATCGGTGTCGAGATGATCCGCCATCGGCACGGAGCGGATCCCGCGGCAGTGGCCTACGACGGGATTGCCGCGGCAAAAGCGAGACGGGCCGATGTGGTCTTGATCGATACGGCCGGCCGCCTGCATACGAAGTCCAATCTGATGGAAGAGCTCCGGAAGATGTCACGAGTGATCGGGCAGGCCCTGCCTGGCGCGCCGCATGAAGTCTTACTCGTTTTAGATGCAACGTTGGGGCAAAATACGCTGTCCCAAGCCCGCCAGTTCCATCAGACCGCGGGAGTAACCGGCCTGGCTCTGACCAAACTGGATGGGACCGCCAAGGGAGGCATCGTCGTGGCGATTGCGGATGAGCTCAAATTGCCTGTACGGCTGATCGGTGTGGGAGAAGCCGTAGATGATTTACAGGATTTTCAAGCAGAGGCTTTCGTCGATGCCTTGCTTGGTGCTGCCATCGAAACCTGACGGTATACCTCTTTTACTTCTCAAGCCATAGCCCCCATGATAGGCTCGGTCCGTGCCTCGGCGTGGCACACCGTGCCGCATTGAAGGGTGGGAATGGTCAAGATCCTCGTCATCGACGACGACCGCATGAACTGCGACCTCCTGCAGGCCGTCTTGACTCGTCACGGGTATGATGTTCATTCGGCGACCAGCGGCCATGAAGGCCTGAAGCTCTTCCGCCAGCACAATCCTCGCGTCACTATCCTTGATCTGCGGATGCCTGAAATGGACGGGCTCACGGTCCTTAAAGAAATTCGGGCCATCGATCCGCATGCGCCGGTCATCATTCTCGGCGGCGGTGCGACCGAAATTCAGGAGAACCAAGCTCGTACATTGCGCGTGACGGATTTTGTCCGCAAAGGCTTGTCGCTGGATGTCTTGGTGGAAGGCGTCAATCGTGTCGTTCAGCAGCCTGTCAGAAAGGCAGACTCGATGCCGGCTCAACCCGGCAATGCCGTCGTGGACACGGGGGAAACAGTGCTCATCGTCGATGACGAGCAGCTCGTCTGCGACCTGCTCGTGCAGTTTCTGAGTCTGCGCGGGTATCGAGCCTTGGCCGTCAAAGACGGCGCGCAGGCGCTGTCGATGATAGAACAGGCTCCTCCCGACCTCATTTTATTGGATCTGATGCTGCCGGGCATGAACGGCGTCGAGCTGCTCCGTCGCCTACGTGACAAGAATTTCGCGGGCGCGGTCATTATCGTCACGGGGAGCTACGACGAAGAATTGCTCCAAGACGCGTGGTCCCTACGTCCTCAAGAAGTGATCAGTAAGCCCATCGATCTCGATAAGTTGCTCTCCATCATCCAGCTTGTGCTCGTCTGTCGCGAGTGCTAAAACCCAACGCATGGGACATTCGCGTCTGCGTCCGGCCATGGCGGCCCTGGGGCTATTGATCTGTCTCAGCTCGTCTGGATTGACGACGGCGGCGCCACAACCCTCATCGAATCCCTCCATCTCACGCCATGATCTGTTTGTGCAGATTGACCCCGAGCGGCATGCGCTTCTGGCGGTGGACCGCCTGACGGTTGATGCCACCCCTGGGCGTCCCCTTCGACTGTCGCTGGCCGGGACGCTTCACCTTGACCGGTTGGTGCTTTCCCACTCCACCACCGACGACATTGGCCGCGATCTCCCGTTTCAGATCGAGCGCGAAGCAACCGCTCCTTTCGGGCAGTACATCACCGTGCCCGCCGCCCTGGTCACCGCGGGCGCCATGACATTCACTGCGCACTATCATGGAGTGATCGACGATCCTCCTAAAGAGCCGCGTCATTTGCGCTTTGTAACTCCCAGTGAGACTGCCGGTCACATCGGGGCTGAAGGTGTCTACCTGAGCAGTGAAACCCAATGGTATCTGGATTTTCCCGAATCCCTCAGCCGGTATCGGCTTCGTGTGGCTCTGCCCTCGGGATGGACGGCGGTCACCCAAGGACAGCGCCGGTCCTCCGCACCGTGCCCGGCAGAACTGTGTCGCGAAGCGGGCCTGATGCTGGCGGAGTGGGAGACGGCCGAGGCGAGCGAGGCGCTGACGCTCGTGGCCAACCGATTTGTGGAGACCACCCGAGAGTGGTCGTCGAGCGGCGGTCAGCCCGTCCGGTTGGCCACCTACCTGTTTCCGGAAGACGCCGGGTTGGCTGATGAATACCTCGATGCCACTGCTCGCTATCTCGACGCCTATATGGCGTTGCTCGGTCCCTATCCGTTCGAGTCGTTTGCGGTGGTCGAGAACTTTTTTGCCAGCGGGCTGGGCATGCCCTCGTTTACGCTCTTGGGGAGCGGAGTGATCAAACGACATTATGTGCAGCCGTATGCCTTAGGTCATGAAATCGTGCATTCCTGGATCGGCAACTCGGTCTTCAACCGTGTGGACCGTGGCAATTGGGTCGAAGGGCTGACGACGTATCTTGCCAACTATTATTGGCACGAGTGGTCCGGCGATCATGAGCAAGCGCGGGATCAGCGCCACTTGATGCTGCGGGGATATAACCTTCACGTGACGCCTGAGCGTGACTATCCGCTTGGACAATTCACCCGGAAGCAGGATGAGCGGGACAACGCCATCGGGTATCAAAAAGCGGCCATGGTGTTCCATTTGCTGCGGCAGGAAGTCGGGGACGAGTCGTTTTGGCGATCACTAAAAGCGCTTGTGGCGCAGTACCGTGGCCGCCATGCCGACTGGCATGACGTCGAACGGATTTTCGCAGAGACCGCTGCCAAAGATCTCCGTTGGTTCTTTGCGCAATGGGTCGAGCGCACCGGCGCGCCTGCATTGACCTTGAAGCACGTTACGGCACATCCTCTTGCCGGCGATGCGGACGGCCGCTTCACGCTCACAGGCAGCGTCGCTCAAACCGGCCCCCTGTTTCAATCTCCGCTTCCGCTTGTGGTCGGGATGTCGAACAGCCGCCAGCACCTTGTCTCGACACGGTTGTCCGGTGCGGACACGCCGATCAAGAGTGACGTGCCACACAAGCCGCTGACAATCGAACTGGATCCAGAGGCCATGGTCCTGCGCCGGTTGGCGCGGCGCGATCTGCCGCCGGTTCTTAACCACTACGTCACAGACGCCAAGCGCTCGGTCATCCTGGCCCCTGCCGGATCGGACACAGCCAGTCATCCGTTTCAAGACCTGGTAAAGCGGATCAGGAGTCAGGACGATCAGAAGGCGCCGGCCCAGCGGACAGCGATCACGACTCTGGCAGAAAACGCTCTGTTGCCTGGCGAAGGTTCAGTGCTAGTATTGGGGAGTCCGGCCTCCCGTTTGACGCTTCAGTCGCTGGTCAGTTCTCACTGCGGCACTCGTTTGCAGCTTCGGGATGGAGGTGTAACCGTCGTAGGGAAGACCTACGACGGTCCAGGCATCGCCCTTGTCGCAAGCTGTCATCGAGAGGATCGCCCGGGCAGCGTCGTCACAACGGTGTATGCGCTGACGCCGCAGTCCGCGGCCCCCGTTGCCCGGTTGTTGTTTTTTTATGGATGGAACAGCTATGTGGTCTTTCAGGATGGTAAAGCGATTGCTCGCGGCGAATGGGACGCGCAGCAACGTCAGGAGGTATCGCTCGATGAAACTCAGTCTGCGCACTAGGGCACTGCTTCTGACAGTCGTCCTCGTGGCGATCTGTCTGGAGGCACCGTCCGACGGTCAGTCTTCGATGAAACCAACGCTGATCGGAGGCACGGAACGACATTTGAAGAATATCCGGCAACTGACCTTCGGCCGTCAGAATGCGGAAGCCTACTTTTCGTTCGACGGCACCAAGCTGATTTTTCAGTCCACAAACAACTGGATGAAGGATTCCTTTGCCGCGACGCTCAAGCCGGCCGAAGAAGGTCTGGGCTGCTATCAGATGTATGTGATGGATCTCGAGAGCGGCGTGATTCGGTTGGTCAGCACTGGAACCGGCGCCACGACGTGCGGGTATTTTTTCCCGGGAGATCGGCGAGTACTTTATTCTTCCACATACGCGGCGGGACCGAACTGCCCGCCGAAGCCCAAACGAGACGGAGCCTACCGATGGGCGTTGGACGACTATGACGTGTATGCGGTTCGCCTTGACGGGCAGGAAATGCAGCGTCTGACCTCGACGCCGGGCTACGATGCGGAAGCGACCGTCTCGCCGGACGGGAAAACCATCGTGTGGACCTCCATGAAGGATGGAGACCTTGATCTGTATGCCATGAATCTGGACGGGACGAGATCTCGTCGTCTGACCGAGGAGGTCGGGTATGACGGCGGCGCGTTCTTTTCGCCTGACAGCAAGCGCATCGTCTACCGGGCCTCTCATCCAAAAGATGACGCCGAGCTGTCACGTTACAAAGAGTTGCTCGGACAGCGGTTGGTCGAACCTGGCCAATTGGAAATCTTTGTCATGAGTGCCGATGGGAGTGGAAAGCGTCAGGTCACCACGAATGGGGCCTCCAACTTTTCACCCTTTTTTCACCCGGACGGGAAGAGAATCATCTTCTCATCCA
>DASTJX010000115.1:0-3591 GCA_035716265.1 Nitrospira sp. | reverse complement strand
GCAACCGCGTGCTTCACCGCGTTCATGAGCAGCTCGCGCACCGACTGGAACATCAGCACGGCCTGGTCTTCCGGTAGCCGGAGGCCTCCCGTCGACTCGATCTGTACGGTGACGTGCAACTGATAGCGTTGCATCTGCTCTCCGAGCCATTTGAGCGCGGCGAAGAGGCCGAACTCATGCAACACCGGGGGACTGAGTTCCGCAACGAGATTTCTCGTGTAGGTGAGCGCGTCGTTGACGACATCTTCCGCCTGCTTGATCATCTCCAGCGAGCGATGGACAGGCCCTTGTTTCGCCTGACCCAGCTTCAACCGCACGAGCACCAGCATCTGTGCCAAGTGGTCGTGCATTTCGGCAGCGATCCGTTTTCGCTCCCGCTGCTCCGCCAGGTTCAACTCCGTCGCCAGGGCCCGAAGTTGGCCCTGGGAGGACATCAGCTCCTGCGTGCGCTCAGATACCTGTCGCTCCAGTTCTACGGCAAATTGCTCCAAGCGAGCCTGTGAGGTTTTGCGCTCGGTAATGTCGTTGAAGAGCACGGCCACTTTCCTTTCGGCCGGCTCTCCGACGCGCCACGCAAACACGTCGTAATGGCGATGGAGTTGGGCCGCCTCTCGCTCGAATCGCATAGTCTCGCCCGTCTTCGCGATTTTGCCGTAGGTCTGAAACCAGTAGTCTTCATGTCGCGGTACCACCTCGCGGATGCGCCTGCCCACGGCATTCGCAATCCCCGTCTGTCGCTCGAAGCAGGGGTTGATAGAAAGGAAGCGGTAATCCACCGGCTCATCGTGCTCATCGAACAAGACTTCAATCGTACAGAACCCCTGATCGATGGATTCGAACAACGATCGGTATTTTTCTTCCGATTCGCGCAACTCCTTGTGAACGATTCGCTGCTGCTCCAGCAAATCCCGCACTTGATACTGGCGGCGTCTCGCTCGCAAGGCCACTTCCACTGAACGCAGCAAGGTGGCCTCTCCGAGTGGCCGCTCGAGCAAGGTCAGGCTGCCGGCGGCTTGGGCCACGAGATGCAGCAACCTGGCCAATCGGGATTCGCCGCCGCGCGTCAGCACGATCATCGGCAATTCCGACCAAGGCGGCTGGGCATTCAGCTCATGGAGCAGTTCGGACATCTGCGACAATTCCAGCGCTTCCTCAGTGACCAGCAAGGCTCCCGCGCCTTCCGTCAGATATCGGCAGGCGTCAGTAGCGCTCTTACACACCGTTCCAACAAATCCATGCGTATGCAGCAGCTTCGCCATGGCGGTCGCGTCCTGCCCAATCGGGGCGAGGATCAGAATGCGATCTTCCGGATTACCGTCCGCCATTGGGCTGCCTCATCATCTGTTCAGAGCCGCCGTGAAACACCGGCGCACCGCTGAGGACACCCTGAAATTCCGTCAGCGGCTGGCCGATGCGCAAGCCCTTGCCCGATTCCAATTGGAATTCACGAATCGTCTTCTCATGACGACCGCTCCGCTTCTTGATCACCGAGAGCGCCTGCCTGACCGCGCCCGCGGCTTCGAAAAAGCGCACGTTCACCACAGTATCGGCGAGATAACTGAGGTCTATCGGGGCCTCAGCCTGACTCACCAGCCCATGAAGCGCCAGGATGAAAATCGTCACGACGCCCTGCTGGTTCAGATACGCCGACAATTCGTGTAACTGGTTGGTCAGGTACCGCTCCCCTGGCATCGCGTTCATATACCCATTGAGACTATCGATAACGACCAACTTGCAACCCTCTTCCACTGCCCGCCTGATCTGCATGGCAAACTCACCCGGAGACAGTTCGGCGGGATCCACTTGTTGGACACTGATGACGCCGGTTTCGACGTGCGACGCAAGCCCCAGACCCAGTGAAGCGGCTCGGGCCAGCACCAGGCCCCGCACTTCATCGAACGCGAACAGAACGCTTCGTTCCTCGAGCGAAGCCATCTGAACCGCATACTGGAGTGCCAGCGTCGATTTACCTGTGCCGGCCTGGCCCATGATCAACGTCGTCGTTCCGCGGTCCAGGCCGCCGCCGAGCAAGTCGTCCAGATCCTTGTACCCGCTCGCAACCGGTTCCCTACGGAATTCCGCGCGATGCTCCGCCGCGACGATGCGGGGAAAGACTCGCAAGCCGCCTTTCTCAATGGTGTAGTCGTGAAACCCTTCCCGGAATCGGACGCCGCGGAGCTTCAACACACGCAATCGCCGACGCGACCGACCGTAATCCGGAGACAGTTGTTCCATTTCGATGACGCCGTGCGTCAGGCTCAACACATGAGGATCGCCCGCGATATTCCTATTGTCCATCTTGTCGTCCAACAGCAGGACCGTGCTCTGATACTTGGCCAGCTCTTGTTTGAGGTTCAAGAGTTGTCGCCGATAGCGCAAGGCCGTTTCGGCCCACAGCCTGAACTCGGAAAGCGAATCGAACACGATCCGAGATGGGCGGGTGTTGCGGATTTCGTTCAGTAATTGATCGGTCACCTTGGTTAATTCGATTTCGGAGGGATGGAACACCGTCGTGTGCGCGTCAGGACGAACGAGTGCTTCGATCGCTGACAATTCAAACAAACCGATGCCCTCGAGCGACCACCCGTGTGAGCGCGCAACTTTGAGCAACTCTTCTTTTGTTTCGGAGAGCGTGATGTACAGGGCCTTTTCTCCGCGGCGTACTCCCTCCAGAAGGAACTGCAAGGCCAGGGTGGTCTTTCCCGAGCCGGGGTCGCCCTGAATGAGATAGAAGCAATTGCTGGGCAATCCTTCAGCCAAGACTTCATCAAGTCCTTCGACGCCGGTATGTAAACGTGCATCGATGGGAGACAAGACGGTCGATTTATCCATACGCGCACACCAACCTTTCTACCTTGTATCCGGTCAGATTAAGTATAGGTGTGTGTCCTAAGAAGATGCCGATGGGACCTATTCATACCGCGACTCTGTAGGAGCCTTGTCCTAGGGGAACCCCTAGCTTTTTAGCGTCCTGGGTCATTGAAGCGGAAGTCAGTGTGATAGGCAGTCTTGTAAGGGGGCCCCGGTACCAAGAAACAGCCATGAAGAGGTTCAGAATGGCGAGAACTGAGGGTCCCGGACGTTCAAGAACTGATAAGCTTCTTCGGCGGTGTGCACGACACGCAGATTCGGACGAGCTTCTCCACTTTCCAACTCGAACATTCGTGCCATCCCAAAGAGGTCAGGTGTCGGTGCCACGAAGATCACAGGTCGACGGGGATCGGGCATGATTGGCTTAGTCCTCGCGAGGTCGCGCATCGTCTGAGGAGAGAACGCCACCTCTGTCACGTCGGAAAAATCGGTGATGCCCGAGAGCGGATCGAACCGCGCGACGTTCTCTTGGCCGAGTCGATACATGTCCCTCAGGTCGTCATCCGTCACCCGTCCTATTAACCGCGCTCGAAGGATCCGATTGGTTGCATCCAAGTCGATCATATAGGGCACTTGGCTCCTTTGACGCGAGTTTCTAGTTGCCAGCGAGAAAGACTGGCGAGACAATAGCAGATGTGGGCGCATACACTACCATGTTCAGGTAGGAACCGCTGTACCGTATAACGGACTCAGGTGCTGTCCTACATGAAGTCAATCATC
>DASTJX010000114.1:0-2952 GCA_035716265.1 Nitrospira sp. | reverse complement strand
GATCTTCTTTCAGAAACCGGAGACAGGTGTCGAATGTTGCGCCGCCCCATACCTCCAATGACCAAAACCCGACCGCATCCAGTTTTTGTGCGATCGGCAGCATATCCTCCGTTCTCATGCGAGTGGCCAGGAGTGATTGATGGCCATCACGAAGGGCGACGTCCGTAATGAGGATGGGTTTACCTGTAGCCGGTTGGATGGCAAGTTCCTGCGGGCGAGCCTTCTGCCGCACGGAGGGTTTCGTGGCCCACGAGCCAAGCGGACGCTTCTTTGCTGCCGGCTTTTTCCTGGAAGGTCCCTTCGGTGCCATGGTGTCGTCTCAAGAGGGATGAGCGCCGTCCGGTCTTACAACCCTTCATAGGCCGCAATTGCGGCTGAAATTGCCACAACCAGATCTTCCGGCTGCTCGAATTCGTCGTACATGAAGAGGTCGGGATGCGTCTCCAGGTAAGAAGTGTCGAAACGCCCGGCGAGAAAGTCCTGGTCCTGCATGATGGTTTTCATGAACGGGATGGTCGTCTTCACACCGCGTAATACGTATTCTTCAAGCGATCGCCGCATGCGGCTGACCGTTTCTTCCCAGGTTCGGCCGCGAACGGTCAGCTTGGCCAGCAAGGCATCGTAATACGGTGGCACGATGTAGTCTTTGTAGACCGCGCCATCGATTCGGACTCCGATCCCACCCGGCGAAAGGTAGGCGGTCACTGTACCGGTGCAGGGCATAAAGTTGTTCTTCGGATCCTCGGCGTTGATCCGGCACTGAATGGCGTGGCCCTGCAACGTGACGTCCTCCTGCCGAATGTCGAGCGGCTTGCCGGCTGCAATGGCAATCTGGTTGCGCACGATGTCGATCGCCGTGATCTGCTCGGTCACCGTATGCTCGACCTGAAGGCGGGGATTCATTTCGATGAAGTAGAAGTGACCGTCCTGATCGAGCAGGAATTCGACGGTCCCGGCGTTATCGTAGTTGACGGCTCGGGCGATCGTGATCGCGGCTTCGCCCATTTCACGGCGCAGTACAGGCGTCAGAACCAACGATGGGGCGATTTCAATCAACTTTTGGTGTCGCCGTTGGATGGAACAATCCCGTTCGCCGAGATGAATGACATGCCCATGCCGGTCGGCAAGTATTTGAAACTCGATATGATGGGGCCGCTCGATGTACTTCTCGAGAAAGACACTGCCGTCGCCGAAGGCAGCCTGCGCTTCGCGTGCGGCGACCTCCATGTTTTCCCGCAGTTCTGCATCCGACCGCACGACCCTGAGTCCTCGACCGCCGCCGCCGGCACTCGCTTTGATGATCACCGGATAGCCGACTTGCCGGGCAAAGGCGAGCGCGGCCGATGCCTCGCTGACGCCTCCTTCTGTGCCGGGAACAACGGGAACGCCAACGGACTGGGCCAACTGACGAGCCTTGACCTTGCTACCCATCAGTGTGATCGCGCGCGGCGAGGGGCCGATGAAGGTAATGCCGGCCGAATCACACCGCTCGGCAAACTCCGCGTTTTCAGACAGGAAACCGTAGCCAGGATGGATCGCGTCAGCTCCAATACGCAGTGCGAGATCGACGATTTGTCGGCCGTCCAGGAATCCCTTCACTGGTCCGGGCCCCACGACGTACGCTTCGTCGGCTTTCTTGACGTAAATACCCGTCGAATCGGCTTCGGAATAGATGGCGGCGGTGGCGATGTTCAGTTCACGGCAGGCACGGATGATCCGCATCGCGATCTCACCGCGATTCGATACGAGGATTTTCTTGAACATTTCGGGTTCGGGCTCCGATGTTCCCATGCGCTGCTCCATCAGACCACGGACCGGCGCAAAGGAGGCGTAAGCTAGCATAAGACCGAAAAGAATGTCGAGCGAGCAGGGGTGACTAATCGGCGTGGAGGGATGGAAAAACGGTCAGGGTGACCTCCGAGGGAGCGCCAGCCCGCACCCCCTCGGATTCTGACCAAGTTCTACTTGGCTTGCACAAGAAAGCCCTTGGACCGGGCGTTCCCGCCGCCGGCCACCACGTCGATGAACGACATGCCGGCTTTCACGTCAGGCACTGTGGCTTCGATCGTGGAGTCGTTGACGAACTTGTACTCGATCTTCGCTGGACCTGCGGCACTGAATGCGACGCCGTGGAAGCATTCCTTCGTTCCAAAGTTTTCGCCCTTGATCATCACCTTTTGACCCGGTTTCGCTTCGTCCGGCTCCACTTTGTGGATCTTCGGACGTTTCGAGCGATCACAGATGGGATCACGTTCCACCCGATCTGCATCTGAACCCTTAATGGACTCCATGTCGTAGAGCGTGAAGCCGGCCCCCTCCACAATAGCGCCCTTGTCGGTCGGGCTTGGCTCTTCTGCCCAGGGCTCGGGAGCTGAGAGCAAGCATAGTCCGATCAGCCCCATGAGGTAGACGGATGAACGGCAGATCTGCATAGAGACCTCCTTGAACAATAAGGCAGGCATAATCACTTCCGCTCGAACGGAATATAGGATTCGGCAATGATTTGTCGCCCAGCAGGCGATAATGCGAATTGCCCAAAGGCTTCGACCAATGGATTGGGATCCTTCTTTGACAGGAGC
Source organism: Nitrospira sp. (assembly GCA_035716265.1). Lineage (GTDB taxonomy): Bacteria > Nitrospirota > Nitrospiria > Nitrospirales > Nitrospiraceae > Nitrospira_C. The sequence continues at coordinate 373 of DASTJX010000114.1, read as the reverse complement.
AAGACGGGACGACGAAGCGGATACCGCCCGTCTTTGACAGTTGGCACCTCCGGTTCGACTCGGTCAACAGGCAGTAACCGGACGGCGACGCCGCTGGTCACCACCGCTAAGCCCTGGGTCAGCGAAATGTACGCCACGGCAGACATGGGAGGAAGCGTGCCGACAACGGTCTTGATCACTTTGTCGTCTTTTGCGATGACTTTGGCGTTATCCGGGATTTTCCCATCAATGCCGAGTTGGCGCTCGAACGCGTCGCGAATATTCTGATTTTTCGGCCGATCGATCAACAGAATCTTCGTTTCCGGGCCGCCCAGCTCTGACCATTCCTTGACCTTCCCGGAGAACATGTCGGCCACCTGCTGTTTCGTGACTT
>DASTJX010000113.1:0-16099 GCA_035716265.1 Nitrospira sp. | reverse complement strand
AGACTCGCAGGGCGAACTCGGCGAGACGCCCAAACGGTAGGCAGAAACCGGAGTGAGAGTGCACGTCGGACCGTGCAACAGGAATGATGATGGAGGAGGTCGGCATGTCAGCAGGCACGTGGGTGGTCCTTGTTCTTGCGCTGCTCGTTCTGTACGTAATCGCGAAGACCGCCGTCGTCGTGCCGCAACAAAGCGCCTATGTGGTGGAACGTCTGGGCAAGTATTCGGACACGCTCAACGCCGGCTTTCACATCCTGTTGCCGTTTCTGGATTCCATTCGATACCGGCATTCCTTAAAAGAGACCGCCATCGACATTCCCGAACAGGTCTGCATCACGCGCGACAACGTCCAAGTCTCCGTGGATGGCGTCCTCTATCTTAAAGTGCTGAACCCTGAGCGTGCCTCGTACGGCATCAGCGACTACCACTTTGCCTTGTCCCAGCTCGCGCAGACGACCCTCCGTAGCGAGATCGGCAAGATCGAATTGGATCGCACCTTCGAGGAACGGACCAACATCAACATCCAGGTCGTCAATGAACTGGACAAGGCCTCGGAGCCCTGGGGCGTGAAGGTGCTGCGCTATGAAATCAAGAACATAACGCCCCCGAAGGACGTGCTCAATGCAATGGAAAAGCAGATGCGAGCCGAGCGCGAAAAACGTGCGCTGATCCTGACGTCGGAAGGCGAACGCGACGCCGCCATCAACCAAGCGGAAGGTGAGAAACAACAGGTGATCAAGGCGTCGGAAGCCAAGAAACAGCAGCAAATCAACGAGGCGGAAGGCGCCGCCGCGGCCATCCTGGCCATTGCGCAGGCCACCGCCGAAGGATTGCGCAAGGTCGCCGATACCATTCAACTTCCCGGAGGCCAGGAAGCGGTGCAGCTTCGTGTCGCGGAGCAATACATCACCAAGTTTGGCGAGCTGGCCAAAACGAGCAACACACTGATCCTGCCGGCCAACGTCTCGGACGTGGGTTCGATGATTGCCGTGGCCATGAATGCCATTCGGCAGACGACGCCGTCAGCTCCTGGAAAATTGTGATTTCCGCCCCGCTTTTCCTGAGTCAGTTCCCCAGCCCGATCCGGAACCTGCGTGTTTGACAGGATGGGACCCCTCGCCTAGAATTGTGCGCGATGAAAGACTTTGTCGTACAAGCCTTCACCGACAGCGCCGCCGTCAAGCAGCAGTTCGTGCGTGAGCACGCGGACCGCATCGTCGAAGTGGCAAAGCTGATCGTGAGAACGTTCCGTGAGGGGCATAAAGTGTTGCTGTTTGGGAACGGAGGCAGCGCGACGGATGCCGCTCACATTGCGGCAGAGTTCGTCGGACGGTATAAACGCGAGCGGGCGCCCTTGCCTGCCATCGCTCTCGCCACCGATGTGGCGGCGATCACCTGCATCGCGAATGATTATGGATACGACGAGCTTTTTGCGCGACAAGTGCGCGCGCACGGCCAAAAAGGTGATCTCGCCATCGCGATCAGTACCAGCGGAAATTCCCTCAACGTGTTGAAGGGCGTCGAGGCAGCCAAGGCCTGCGGGATGACGACCGTGGCGTGGACCGGCGGAACCGGCGGGAAGCTAGCCGGTTTGGTGGATTATTCCTTTGTCGTGCCGTCCAAGGTGACTGCCCGGATCCAAGAAAGTCACATCACCCTCGGGCACGTGCTGTGCGAATTGACTGAGGAAGAGCTCCTTGGCAAAGCCTCCTGACCGGATAGGGCACTCCCCCAGCCCCCGCCGCTTGATCTCTCCGATCAATGTCTCCGATTTAAAAACCTATCCGCTCAAGAAGCGTCACAGCAAGGTGCGAGTCTCCGATTTCGCCAAGCCCTGGCGCAAGGGAGGCAGCTTCAGTCTGTTCTATCGAGCGCTTCCCGATATTCTTGCCGTCAAGACGCTTCGCGCTGTGGCGGGCGCTATTGCCCAGGCACACGCGAAAGGCCGGCCGGTCATTGTCGGGATCGGCGCGCACGTGATCAAGGTCGGTCTCTCTCCGATTCTCGTCACCTGGATGGAGCAGGGGCTTATCACCGCCGTCGCCATGAACGGCGCCGGCATCATTCACGATTTTGAGCTGGCGCTTATGGGCCATACCTCCGAAGAGGTTGATGACGAGATCGACGACGGACGGTTCGGTATGACCGAAGAAACCGGACGCATCCTCAATGACGCCATCGCGCACGGGTACCGGAACGGCCAGGGAATGGGCGAAGCCGTCGGCCACTATATCAACCACTCGAAAAGCCAGTTTCCCAACCGGGGGACCAGCATCCTTGCCGCCGGCGCAACGCTCGGCATTCCAGTGACGGTCCATGTCGCGCTCGGGACCGACGTGATTCATATGCACCCGGCAGCCGACGGGGCGGCGATCGGCGCGACCTCTCTTCTGGACTTCCGGCGGCTCGCGGCGGTGGTCGCCGGCATGGAAGGCGGGGTCTATCTCAATATCGGTTCGGCAGTCGTCCTTCCAGAGGTGTTCCTGAAAACCGTGTCGCTCGGACGGAACCTCGGCCATTCCTTATCAAACATCACCACCGTGAACATGGACTTCCTGTCTCATTACCGTCCGCTCACCAATGTCGTCCGCCGACCGACTCAAAAAGGCGGAAAGGGGTATTCGCTGATCGGCCATCATGAAATCATGCTACCGTTACTGGTTGCGGCCGTCGCAGAAGAACTGGGATAAGCCACGATGACAGGTCATGCCGTTCCGCCCAGCGTCTCAGACATCACGGCGATCTGGCGCGACCTGAACAATCGATATTTTGGCGGTGCGCTTCAGCCGATCGGGGTCGTGTGGAGCAGGCGGCTGACTGCTTCCGCCGGTATGTTCGTGAGCCGGGCCGGTCCACGGTCGGCATGGCGTGCGAGCGCATCCCCCAAAAGCCGCGAGATTCGCCTCTCCCTCCCCTTGTTGACACCCTTGCTCGCAGGCACGCCGTACGGCATACAGGAACTCGTCAGCACCCTCGCACATGAAATGATCCACCAGTGGCAATTCGACGTGCTCAAGCGGCGGCCGAATCACGGGCCAGACTTTTTGAGAAAAATGACGGAGATGAACCGCGATGGGGCTCTTGCCGTGACGATCTACCACTCGCTCAGGCAGGAAGTGCTTGCGCTGTCCAGGTTTGCCTGGCGTTGCGGACGCTGTGGACGCATTTACCGCCGTCAGCGGCGGACGATCCAGCCGCGGCATCACCATTGCGGCAGCTGTCGCGGCGCGCTGCATGAATTGCCCTCGTCGGAAGCCGGTCGTCCTTCATCCATGGAAACAGAACGAGTGAAGCGCCCCTGCGTGTCGATACAACTTGCCCGACAGCTTGAGCTGGATTTTTCCTCCGCAAGCCTCTAGGCTCTCTGTGCACTGACCGCTCACGAGACGGTGTTCCATGCAGCGATGGCCGCGCCAAATTCTATTTGGTGACGTTGACGCGATGTTTGCGTCCGCGGCCACCGTCAAAGACCCGACTTTGGCCGGGAAGCCGATCGCCGTCGGAGGGCCGCCGCCCCGAGGCATCATCGCGGCCGCAAGTTACGCCGTGCGGGCCTTCGGTGTCCGGTCGGCCATGCCGACGGCGGAGGCCTTGCGCCGATGCCCTCACCTCCAACTGATCCCGCCGGACCGGCCGCTGTATCGTCGTCTCCATGACGACATGCGCAGAGTCACCGACCGGTTGTTCCCGGTGACTGAATGGGCCAGTATCGATGAATTCTACGCCGATACGACAGACCTTCAAACGCGCCATCCGGATCCTCGCCTGCTCGCGCAACTGGTGAAGGACTCGCTTTTCGAGGCCACCGGCCTGCGATGCACCATCGCGGTGGCCACGGGAAAAAGCGTTGCCAAGATTGCCGCCGATGCGTCGAAGCCCGACGGGCTTGCCATCGTCGAACCGGGCCGGGAAGCGGCGTTTCTCCTGCCACGGCCGCTGCGGGCTCTTCCCGGAATCGGGCCAAAGACCGCCGCGCGCCTCGAGCCCTTCAGCATCAGCACGATCGGCGATCTCTTGGACCCACGGTGGGATCGGGTGCTCGCCAGGATGTTCGGCACGCGTCTTTTTTGGATTCGAGAGCTGGCGCAGGGACGAGATCGGGAACCCGTCATCGGTGACCGGGAATCCAAGAGCTCGAGCCATGAGACCACGTTCGAGCGGGATACCACCGATGCGGCATTCCTCGAAGAAGTTCTCAGGGGATTCTTGCGCATGTTGGCGCGCGATCTACGCCAGGAGGGACTAGCGGCGGAAGGATGCACCGTCAAATTGAAGGATGCCCGCTTTGCCGTGACGACCAGGCAGCGACGCTTCCCCTATGCGCTCAATTACGATCCTGAAATGTGGCCGACGGTCCGACAGGCATTGCACGAACTCATGAAGCCGCACGTCCAGTATCGCCTGGCCGGCCTCGCGCTCTTTTCACTCGTCCCGGTGCCAGCCGGCCTGTACGACCAGCGCCGGCGTAAGGCAGTCCAGGCCATGGACGACATCATCACGAGGCATGGTGCAGTGATCGGGTTGGGTGGCGTGTGTGACGAGGACAACGAGTAGTCGCTGAGCGTCTTTCTATCTGTCCATACTGTCGGTATGATGAAACGATGCCGGGCAAAGTGGTGACCAGTGGTGAATTGGTTTCTTTCCTCAAACGGGCACGCGCCCAAAAGCAGCGCATCGTCTTCACCAATGGCTGCTTCGATCTCATGCACATCGGCCATACGCGATATCTGCAGGCGGCCAAGGCGCTTGGCGACATCCTCGTGGTCGGCGTGAACAGCGATGCGTCGGTCCGGAGCCTGAACAAAGGGGCCGATCGGCCGATTGTCGGTGAGGCTCAGCGGGCCGAGGTGGTCGCGGCGATGGGCTCCGTGGACTATGTCGTCATCTTTCCCGAGCCCGATCCTTTGACCTTGATCACGACGCTCGAACCGGATGTGTTGGTCAAGGGCGGCGACTGGACGCTTGATCGCATCGTCGGCCGCGACGTCGTCGAACAGCGAGGCGGAACGGTCAAGACCATTCCACTCGTGCCCGGCATGTCGACGACTGCACTCATCCAGAGAATCCGGTCTCAACCACACTGAGTCCTGTGTCACACGTCCTGTCGAGCTCAACAACGATCCCCTGTTGCACGCCGATTGCCGCCGCCCTGGCCAAGGAGGGCGCACGGCCTTGCCTGACAGGATTGCATGGGTCCACCGCAGGGTTCGCCCTCACGCAGCTCATGCACCCTCGAGCCGGGGCGCTCGGCTCCAAACCCTGGCTGATCGTGACCAAAACGGACGAAGCCGCCGAGCGGCTGTTCGAGGACCTCCGTTTCTATCACGGTCTCCAGGGGGTGGCTGCCAGGGCTCTCGCACTTTTTCCTCGGTGGGAAACCCTGCCCTACGAATCGACGGCCCCTCACGTCGGTCTGATCGCGCGCCGTATGAACGCTCTCCACCAGATCCGATCGATGCCTGCTGCCAAGGTGGTGACCTCGATCGAGGCCTTGATGCAGCGGATCATGCCGGTGGACACTTTCCTGCGTACAGTGCTGCAGTTCAAGGTGGGAGTCGGCATTGAACGTGAAGTGTTGATAGCCGGCCTTCTCAGGCTCGGTTATCGTCGGGTGTCCGTCGTTGAAATTCCCGGCGAATTCAGCATTCGCGGAGGGATCGTGGATATTTTTTCGACGGCCTATGCTGAACCGTTGCGTGTTGAGTTCTTGGGCGAAACGGTGGAATCCCTCCGACTATTCGATCCTGCCACACAGAAATCCACGGCCAAAATGGAGCAGGCCATGGTCTTGCCCGCCCGTGAATACCTGAAACCGGACACCGCCGCCGATGCGCTCGCGACAATCGCCGCTGACGCCGAATGGCGTGCTCCCGATCTCTATGGCGAGATGCACAGTCTGCTCGACTACTTCACGATGCAGCCGATCCTCGCGTTGGACCAGCCTGCAGCTTTACAGCAGTCCTGTGCGGACCTCTGGGAGCGGATCGACGACGGCTATCTGCGGCACAGCGACAAAGAGGACGTATCCTATCCCTCGCCCGAACGCCTGTTCCTGACTTGGCAGAACATCATGGACCGTACAGCCGAATGCACCCAACTGGCGCTCGAACCGCTGGCAGAAGCCGAAGGCTCGTGGGAACCGGTCCAGGCATTCCCCGCTCAGATTCCGATCAGCGCCGGCTTGGGCGCGCGTGGCACGCCGTTCAGCCAGACCCTGTCGATCCTTGAGCACCTCCGGGAGGCCTGTCGGGTCTTGCTCGTGGCGAGAAGCCGCGGCCAGGTGGATCGCCTGCTGGCACTTCTGCGCGAGCATGACGTGCCGGCGATCGAGTGGTCGACGTCAAGCTGGACGACGTCGACAGATACGCGCGCACCGTTTTTTGTGCTCAACGGCGATCTGTCCGCGGGGTTTCTCTCGTCGGAGCTCCGGCTGGCGATTCTGACGGAGGAAGAACTGTTCGCAAAGGGCGCCCGTCACAAGCCGCAAGCCAAGAGCAAGGCCGCGACGTTCCTGTCGTCACTGGAAGATCTCAATGTCGGCGATTACGTCGTCCACGTCCAGCATGGCATCGCCAAATATCGTGGGCTCAAGCGTCTGTCAGTCCAGGATTTCGACAGCGATTACCTGATTCTGGAGTTCTACGGCAGCGACACGCTCTATGTGCCGTTGGACCGGCTTAACCAGATCCAGCGGTACAGCGGAGCCGAGGGACACGTCCCCCGGCTTGACCGGCTCGGCGGCACGAGCTGGGCCAGAACGACGGCGCGCGTGAAGAAAGACATAGAAGAGATGGCCCAGGAACTGGTGGATCTTTATGCCAACCGCGAGCTGGCCAAACGGCACTCCTATGGGACCGACAGCACCTTGTATCACGAGTTTGAAGCCGCCTTCGAATACGAAGAAACGCCCGATCAATTGAAAGCGATCGAGGATATCACTCGCGACATGGAAGCGAGCAAACCTATGGACCGGCTGGTCTGCGGTGATGTGGGCTACGGCAAAACCGAGGTCGCCATGCGGGCCGCATTCAAAGCGGTGGAAGACAATCGCCAGGTGGCGGTGCTGGTGCCCACCACCCTGCTGGCGCATCAACATTACGACAATTTTGCCGAGCGGTTTGCACCGTTTCCGACCCGGGTCGCGCTCCTCTCACGCTTTCAGTCGCCGAAAGAAGCCAAGACGATTCTCAAGGACGTGGCGGCGGGAACCATCGACGTCGTGATCGGTACCCATCGCCTGCTGCAAAAGGATGTGCGTTTCCGCGATCTCGGTCTGGTGATCATCGACGAGGAACAGTGGTTCGGAGTCAAACACAAGGAGCGGCTGAAGCAACTGCGCGCGCAGGTCGACGTCCTCACGCTCACCGCGACCCCGATCCCCCGCACCTTGCAAATGGCCATGGCGAGCGTGCGGGATCTCTCGATCATCGACACTCCACCGGCCGGTCGTCTGTCCATTCGCACGCAGGTCGTCCGCTCCAGCGACAAGCTTATTCGGGAAGCCATTCTTCGGGAGCTCGGACGAGGCGGCCAGGTGTACTTTGTCCATAATCGTGTGGAGACGATGGAACGGACCGGTGCGTGGCTCCAGCAGATCGTCCCGGAAGCGCGCGTGGTCATGGCGCATGGTCAGATGGATGCCAAACCGCTGGAAGCCGTGATGCTCAAATTTTTCCGCCGTGAGGCGGACGTTCTGGTGGCCTCGGCCATCATCCAATCAGGCATCGACGTGCCGCACGCCAACACCATCATCGTCAATCGAGCCGACACGTTTGGTCTGGCCCAACTGTATCAGCTGCGCGGTCGCGTTGGGCGCAGCGGCGATCAGGCCTATGCCTATTTGCTCGTGCCCGATGAAGGCAGGCTGACGGACGATGCGCAAAAACGTTTGACGGCCATTCAACAGTTTACTGAGTTGGGTTCGGGATTCCGGATTGCGGCGGCCGATCTCGAGATCCGCGGAGCGGGCAACCTGCTCGGCAAACAGCAGTCGGGACACATCGCGGCCATCGGACTGGATCTCTACATGCAAATGGTCGAGCAGGCCGTGCAGCGGTTGAAGGGACAGATCGTCGAAGAAGAACCGGACCCGACCCTCCGTCTCAACGTGTCCGCATTTATCCCTGAAGACTACGTAGCCGACCCTCATCATCGCCTGTCCTTATACAAACGGCTGTCTTCTTCCACCCAGGTGGGCGACCTTGCGCTTCTCCATGGTGAAATTCAGGATCGCTTCGGACCACCCCCTGAGCCGGTCGAGCGGCTGTTTGAGGTGATGCAGATCCGGCTGCAGGCCAAGGCCTTGCGGCTGGTGTCGATCGAACTGAAAGCGGGGGCCGTTGCGGTCACGCTCGACGGAAAGAGCCGTGTGCCACCGACGGCGATTCAGCACCTCATGGATCGATATAAGACGCGCATCCGTTTTCTTTCTCCACTCGCGTTTGAACTCCAAATGCCGCATCAGGACTGGACTTCCATCTTCCCCGAACTCACCGCAACCTTGCAAAGCCTGGGAGTCTGTGATACCAACAGCACAGCGACATCGCCTTCGCCCACGTAACTCCACAAGGATTCTCATCCGCATGCATCGACGACCGACTGAATTCACCACTGCTTCCGCCGTCCCGCACATGTGTCTGATGATCATGGCGATCGGGGGCTTGCTCCTGCCGCTGGTGGGCTGCACGCCCCCCCAAGCGGAAGAGCGTGTGGTGGCGTTCGTGAACGGCAAACCGATCACACAAACCGAACTCGACCACGAGTGGGCAGATTTGCCCGACGCCACGAAGGCGCGCTATGAGAAGGAAGGCGGCAGGCAGGTCTTCTTGAAAGAACTGGTCGACCACGAAATGCTCTTACAGGAAGCCCGCCGGCAAGGGCTCGATCACGATGACGCGATCCGCGATCGGGTGCGGCGCTACAAGGAAAAACTGCTGATCGATGAGCTGTTGAAAGACCGGATGAAGACGACGGTCGAGCTCACGAAAGAGGAACTCGACCGGTATTACGAGCAGCATGCCAGTGAGCTCTTGACGCCGCTCAAGGTGCGGGTGGCGCAAATGCTGCTGCCCAACTATCCTGCGGCCAAGGACCTGGAAACGCAGGTCAACCGCGGGGGCGACTTCGGCAAGTTTGCCCAACGCTACTCGATCGATTACAAGACCAAAGCGAAAGGCGGGGACCTCGGGCCGTATCGCAAGGGTCTGGTCATTCCCGAAGTGGATGACGCTATCCGGACGCTCAAGCCCGGCATGATCAGCGCACCCATTAAGACGGAGGCCGGCTACTATCTCGTCATGATCACGGCGCTCGAGCCGGAAATCATCCAGGCCGACCTCGCGAAGCGCGAACGCCTCCGGCAGGAGCTGCTCTATCTCAAACGCAAGCAGTATTTCGACAGTGTGATCTCTGAAATTAAAGGCAAGGCCGTCGTGCGACTGGCCGATGGGTCACGCGTTGGCACTGACGGCCTCACCAAGCGCTAAACCGGGCTGTTGAAAATGTCCTCGATCTCATCCACCCGTCTCGGCGCGCCGGGACGCGCCCTTCACCAAGGTTCGTTCTCGCATCGCTCGTTCCTCGACATACCAGGCTGAAGCCTGGGTCGCTCGCTTGCTGCGGCCTTGCCGACGATCGTTTGAACAGCCTGCTCACCGACACGGCTCCGCGCCTCTTTCTCATCTCACGTCGGATCTTGTACAATCACCGGTACTTGTCGCGGTTTGCGCGTTGTCTTCTCACCTATAGATCATGATGGCATTGCCTCCCACCTCGGTTTGGCTCCGGATCTGGACGCCGCTACTGCTGGCCGCAGTGTGCTTCGGAACGGTTCGCCCCTCGAGTGCGGCGAAGATCGAAGACCGCATCGCCGCGATCGTCAACTCGGACTTGATCATGCTGTCCGAAGTCAGGCGCGAGTTGGCGCCCGAGCGGGAGCGGCTCGAGAAGCACTATCGGGGGGAGGAATTGTCCCGCAGACTTCAAATGGCTGAAGCCATGGCCTTGACCACGATGATCGAACGACGGCTGCAGCTTCAGGAAGCAAAGGCCCGTAGTGTGGAGGTGGCAGACCAGGAGGTCAAACAGGCGGTCAAGCAGTTGGTGCAACAGGGCGAAAAAATCGACGAACAAGACCCGGTCAGCACCAACAGCGTCCGGGATCAGTTAACGCTGCTCAAGGTCGTCGATCGGGAAGTCCGGAGCGGCGTGATGGTCGCCGACCCCGAAATGAAGCGGTACTATCAGGAGCACCGTGATCGGTTTGCGCTTCCCGAAGAGTATACCTTGAGCCAGATTTTGATCAAACCGCGCTCTCCCGACGACGTCGCAGACGCGAAAGCGAAGGGTCGCGAGGTAACCGCTCTGCTCAAACAAGGAGAGTCGTTTGAGGATCTCGCGCTTCGCTATTCGGACGGACCGACAGCGTCACGAGGGGGGCGATTGGGACTGGTTCGCCAAGGCGAATTGCTGCCCGCGATCGAGCGAGGCGTCTCAACTCTCGTTCCCGGCGGCATTTCGGACGTCATTGAAAGCCCGGAGGGCTTGCATATCGTGCGGTTGGACGATAAGAAGCCGAAGCAGTTCAGGCCGTTTGAAGAAGTCAGGCAGGAAATTCAAGCGCTCGTCTTTCAGCAAAAGAGCGAGGACATGTTTCAATCGTGGCTGGCCGACTTGAAAAACAAGGCCTACATCGAAATCAAGTTCGACAGCGCTCCTTTAAGACAGACCACAAGCGTTCCCGCCCCTCCCCCGTTACCGACGAGTAAGCCATGAACGTCGGGCTCCCTGCCAGACCAAGTCCTTCTTGAAGGTCCCGGAGCGCCGCCACACGCTCGCCGGCTTTTAGCTTGTCGGCCTTGGTCGCGACCACGACCGGCTCATAGCCGATCGTCCTGAGCCATCGAAGCGTCTCGGCATCCTGCGTCCCGAGGACGCGGCTTTCCACGAGCATGACGACCGTGCAGAGCTGTGCGTCCCGTCCCAGGTACGCCTCGATCAACGGCGCCCATTGGGCTCGTTCAGTTTTTGATACCTTGGCATAGCCGTACCCGGGAAGGTCGGCCAGCACAAAGCGCGATAATTGTGGATCGTCAGTGACAACCGTAAACAGGTTGATTGCCCGTGTTTTGCCGGGCGTGCGGCTGACCTTTGCCAGCCCTTTCCGCTGCAGCAAAGAATTGATGAGCGAGGACTTGCCCACGTTGGAGCGTCCGACAAAGGCGATCTCTGGTGTGGAATCCGTCGGAAATTGTGCTGGCCCGACGCAACTTCTGATAAACTCGGCCTTCAGAATTTTCATGAAAGGTCCTGTGCGCTTGTCATACGGTTCCCGTATGCGGAAGTCAACCAAACGGCGAGGCCGCCCTCTGTGGCTCATACTGTCCGCCCTTGTGGCCATTGCATGCGCGGCCTTGGCGTGGCTCTGGCTGGTCACGCTTCCCGACGTGTCCTCGCTGCGATCGGTCAACCCGACAACCACCGCCTTGATAGAAGCGCGCCAGGTCGAGGCCGAGGCAAAGGGCCTGCGAATTGGCCGGCGTTGGATGTGGGTACCGCTGTCCCGAATCTCGCCGTACCTCCGCCGTGCGGTCGTGGCAGCTGAAGACGCGTCGTTTTTTACGCATGAAGGATTCGACTGGGAAGGCATGAAGGATGCGGCCATCTACGACCTGGAAAAGGGAGAGCTCAAACGAGGCGGCAGCACCATCACCCAGCAGCTCGCAAAAAATCTGTACCTCTCTCCTGAGCGGTCCCTCTTCCGTAAAGCTCGGGAAGCGCTGATCACGCGCTCTCTGGAACACGAGCTGACAAAAGAACGTATCCTTGAGTTGTACCTCAACGTGGCCGAGTGGGGTACCGGTGTCTACGGCGCCGAGGCGGCCTCCCGCCACCACTTCAATAAACCGGCACGTGACTTGACCGAAGACGAAGCGGCCTGGCTCGCCGCCATTCTTCCATCGCCGCGTCGCTACGATCCGCTTCGAAAAACACATGCGCTCGTCAGGCGGTACGAACGGGTGCTCCATCGGATGGCCCAGAACTCGCGACACCAGATCCGGATGGACTAACGAGCTCGCAAGGAGCGGCGGCTCATCTTCTGCCTGTCGGCCCTTTGCCTGCCCATGCGTCTGCTTTTCACCGGTGACACCGCCGGGAACCCCGAGGTCGATGTTTCGTTCTATACCACCGACGAGGTCATGACCAGTGCAACCAGAACCCCCGTAACCTTGGCCGCAGGCTGCCGCCGCACAGTACTCACGAAAGAGGACATTCAGCGGTCCCCGCGTATCCGGGCGAACGAGGCCGATACTCAGCCCGTGACCGATTTGTTCATGGTCGAGGCCGCTTTGCGACACGAACTGCGCAAGGGCATTCTGCTGATGCTGCAGGGCGAAAAACTCACGGACCGGCAGTACATCGCCGCGCAGACCGGTCCCATGACATCGCTTGGACGTCCGGTCCTGATCAGGGGGCGGGGTTCGCACCCAGTTCTCACGTCAGTCGGCAGTCGAGGCGTCGCCCACAGCACGAAACTCACGCTCACCGAAAATGGCGGATTCGTGGGTGTAATGCTTGAACTCGAGCAGGTTCTCGGAGGGGTCCTGAAGAAAAAACGTGTGGTGCTCGATGCGGGTGCCGGGAAACCGGACTCGCGGCTGTTGGAAAAACCGCAGCCCCTTGGCTTTCGCTCGATCAGCCAATGCCTGCCAATCGGGTTTCGAGAGAAACACCAAGCCAAAATGACGCGGGTATATTCCGTGTTGTTCACGGGGAGAACCGTCCACAACATGGGCGACCAGTTGGTGATCGGCCAAACCGAACGTGACCGCATTGGCCGATTCGCGTCCGAGCTTACACCCCAGTCCCTCGACGTAGAACCGCTTGGCCTGGTTGACGTCGTGGATTGGGAAAGCCAGGTGAAACAGGATGTCATTCATGTCCAACAACCTTTGACTGTCGGTCGGGCAGACCCGCTCCACCACCCGGCGGCCATGTGAGGAGTCACATGCGCGATCGTGAAGCGCCCGTCCGGTGCTACCACCAATGTACCAGCCGCACCCGCAATCCGCGAGACCAATTGGCGCAAGACCATCCGGGCCGCCATGGACGGAGACTTTCCTGCCCCGAGCCGCTCACAGATCGCTTTGGCGACCGCCAGGCGGATGATGCCTTCGCCTTGGCCCGTCATCGACACCGCGCCGCAGCGATTATCCGCATAGACTCCGCAGCCGATCAGGGGCGTGTCTCCCACCCGGCCCGGCACCATGGCCTCGATCCCTCCAGTTGAGGCTCCGGCCGCGAGGGTACGAAAGCGATCCAGGGCAACGGCACCGACCGTCCCATGACGATCCTTCACGCTTCGCTTACTGGCAAGTATCCGTTCATAGCGGATCGTGCGACGTCTCCCCGACTGACGATGTCTCTCAAGCGCAAAATGCTGCGCAAATCTACCGGCCAGGGGACCTGCTAACAACACGTGATTCGTCTCCTCCATCACGAGTCTGGCTGCGGTGATCGGATGGACGAAGCCTTCCAGCGAAGCCACCGCACCGGCTTTGAGACCGGCCCCTTCCATTATAGAGGCATCCATTCGTTGGACGCCGTCGAGTTGCCGCCTCGCACCGCGGCCTGCATTGAAGAGACCGGATTGCTCAAGAAAGCCGATCGTGACTTCGACCGCCAGGACAGCCGGACCTCCCTGCTCAAGAATCGCATAGCCGCTGGCGAGCGCGTCGGCAAGGCAGGACGACTGACTCCTGGTCATTGGGCGCCGGCCGGCACCGCCGTGCGCCAGAAGAAGGGGATGAGGATGGGTCAATTGAGGAGGAGATCCTTGGCCTGTTGGTAGGCCGGATTTTTCATACGATCAAGGTCGGAACGCACAAATCCGAGCCCAGTCACGCAGAGCTCAAAGTTGTCAGAAAGTTTTGCGAAAAGAGGCCTTTCGTCCTGGGCAGGCTGGTCCGCCATCTGCGCAACAATGCCGTAGGAACGTTTCCCCGTCTTCACGTAATCCACGAGGAAATCTTTATGGTAGACGAGGCCGGCGGTCTTCAGCCGGCGTAGATATTCAGGAAAGAGCCCGGCCATGAACAATGTGAAGTCGCCGATGTGCTGATGGACGTCCCGTTCCCGATCCAATGATTGGGCCTCAAGGAGCACCTCGGATTCGAACAGCAGATCAACGACAGAATCGACCTGTTGGCCCTGGCGGTTTCTAATTTTAAACAGTTGATCGGCCCGGGTAAACTCAACAAGCAGGTTGGTCACGTAGGTGGTCACATTGAGGTCGGGCCAGCCGAGATGTTCCGTGAAGGTTTTCTCGGTCAAGGCGCCGAAAAGCTGACGCAGCGGATGTCGAGCCGGGATTGAGGTTCCCATCTCTCCTCTCCCTGGATCACAGGCAGTCAAGCCTATTATAGCAGAGTCTGGTTCGAAGACCGCTTAAAAGCCGCTCCGACTATCCAACAGGAAGGTGACAGGGCCGTCGTTCACTAACTCAACCTTCATGTGGGCGGCAAACACGCCGGTCTCGACCTGGGTCCCCTGCACCTTCAATTCCTCCGAAACGCGCTCATACCATCGTCTGGCTTCGTCGAGCGGCGCGGCATCCTCGAAGCCAGGGCGCCGACCGTTCTTTGTGTTCCCCAAAAGGGTGAACTGGGACACCAGGAGGAGACCGCCTCCCGTCTCAGTCAGCGACCGGTTCATTTTGCCAGCTTCGTCGGCAAAGATGCGAAGGCCCCGCAGTTTTTCGACCATGAACCGGCAATCCACCTCGCCGTCGCCCTTCGCCACACCTAGCAGAACTAACAGACCCGGCCCGATTGAGCCGACGACTCGCCCCTCCACTTCCACAGATGCGCGGCTCACCCGCTGAATGACCGCTTTCATCGGTCTCGATCCGCGTGGCGAACCCTGGGCAGCGAGCCTTCGAGGGCCAATAACTTGCGTTTGGACGATAGCCCGCATGAGAACCCGCCGAGCCTGGCGTCCTGGGCAATGATTCGATGGCACGGCAAGACGATCGGCAAGGGATTCGCGCCGACCGCGCCACCCACCGCTCTCGCATACTGTACCCCGCCGACCCGTGAGGCCAGACCTCGGTAGGACCATAGTTGGCCATAGGGGATCCCCCCTAGCTTCTTCCATACGCGCTGCTGAAAGGCGGTTCCTCGCGAGAGATCAAGCGGGAGATCGAAGGATGTCCGGGCTCCGGCCAGATACTCCGTCAATTGCTTGCGTGCATCCCGGAGAAGAGAAGACGAGAATGAGGCATCGAAGCCGGTGCCTCCCTGTCCCAAGGCTGCCGTCACGGCCGCCTTTGAGGTCTGCGGCAGTACGATGGCGGCCAGGCCTTTTTCTGATTCGGCCACGCCCATCCATCCCCAGCTCGATTTGAAAATCAATGTGCGCGTCATTACATCCTCCTAGCGGCCTGTGAGACGGCCGAACTTCTTCCTGACCATGCTCCACACGAGATCGAGTTCTTCGGATCGCATGAGCGCATGGACCCCGAGATAGCCGCTTACACTCAATCCGATGGCGACCGTCAGCATCACGGATTTTGCCGCCCACTCGTCTTCATGCGTCCAGACCTGCGCTCCGGCCACCCACAGGCAGGACAGGACCAGAGGAATGCATGCCACCAGCACACGCCCGGCCGAACGTCCCACCGACCCCCACTCGACACCGCCGAGACGACGGTTGAGCAAGGCGACCAAAATGATTCCGTTCACCATTCCGGCCAGGGCAGTGGCCAACGCCAGACCAGCCGCACCCAGCGGAGACATCAGAAGCAGGGAGAAGACAATGTTGGCGGCTACGGCAATTGCACCCGAGATGGCAGGAGTTCTGGTGTCCTGGAGCGAGTAAAACGCCGCCACAATGATGCGCACGCCTCCGAATGCCCACAGGCCCACGGCGTAACAGAGCAAGGTCAAAGCCGTTTCGGCAGTGTCATGCGCTGTAAACGTCCCGTGCTCGAAAAAGACATGCACGATGGGGGTCCTCAGGAAAACCAACCCGAGCATTGCCGGAAACATGATGAACACAATCATCCGCAATCCGAATCCCAGCGTGGTCCGGAGTTCCTCGA
>DASTJX010000112.1:0-3306 GCA_035716265.1 Nitrospira sp. | reverse complement strand
GGCGTGCGCAGGGTTGGGCGGGTGAGAATGTTCGCGCAGTTGGAGACCAATCGGGGCTCCCTTTAAGAAAGTATATGAGCAAGCTTGGAAGACCATCTAAGGCGCTGAAAGCCTTTGTTTGGGGTTGTGAATCTCTTCTGGCCGCGGTCGAATCGGGCAGCGAGTTCTCGTTAGAAGAACTGCACCTGATCGACCTCTATGCAGAAGTGATCCAGCAGACGTCAGCTGCAGGTCTCGTTCACTGACGTCACGTTGCACCTGACTTTCAACCGGGAGAGTCGGGTCGCCGTAGAACCGCGTTTCCTCTCTGTAAGGAACACCTTCCCAGCCGCTCACCCGCTCGCGTTAGAATACGATGGTCCCTCGCAGCATGCTCTGTTTTCTGGCTCATAGATCGTCTGGATCGGGTCCGTGGTCGAACAGGTTCACGAGACGAGTCTTAACAAAAAAATAACAGAGGTGTGTCATGATTCCTGATCCCGCAGCCGAGTCGTCGTCCAATCACTACGAGCATGCCCGCGCGATGGCGACAGGACTGCTGTTGTGTATGGCGGGTCTGTTCGTGGCTGCGCTGATCTGGGAGCCCAGGTATCCGTCGCTGAGCTGGCTTCGAGCGTTTGCCGAAGCGGCGATGGTTGGTGGGCTTGCCGACTGGTATGCCGTCACCGTCCTGTTCAGACGGCCGCTCGGTCTGCCGATTCCGCATACGGAGATCATCCCGCGAAACAAGGCGCGCATCGCGGCCAGGCTTGGCAGCCTGACGCAGCGCCAACTCCTCACACCGGATGCCGTGGGAAAACTGATTGCGTCCTGGCGCATACCCGACGAGTGTATGGCGGTGCTCCTTGATCCGGCGCGAAGGCTGCTCCTGACTCAGGAAGCGGCGCGCCTGTTGGCCCGCATGGTTGAGGCGTCTGAAGATGCCGCGATGCAGCAGTTCACCCGTCACCTCGCGACCAGGATGTTGCGTGGCCTACACATCGCGCCGCTGATAGGGCAGGTGCTGACCGGTTTTTTACAGAGTGGGCAGCGGGACCGGCTCGTGAATGACGTCCTCACGTTGGCACACGATAGTGTCGAAGCTCATCGGGAACAGGTGTGCCGACTCATTGCAGACAAGCTGCCGTGGTCCCGATTTCTCACGTTTGTCAGGCTCGATGAAAAAGTCGCCGGCAAGCTGGTGGACTGGTTCATCACGGTCTTGCAGGAGATGCGAGACCATCCCGAGGATCCGATGAGACAAGAGTTCATCGAGCGCCTGGAGGCGGCGGCGCAGTGGTTGATGCACTCGGAGCAAGCCTTGGAGCGGGAGGCGTCCATCAAAGAGAAGCTCTTGGCCTACGACGCGCTGCTGCAATTCCTCGACGAATCCTGGCACAGCTTGAAAGATTGGTTGGTGGCGGATCTAAGACGGGAGGAGTCGGAGATCCGCGCCTATATCGATGCAGCCTTAGCCGGTCTCGGCGAGACACTCAAGTCGGATGGTGAATTCGTCACGCTGGTCGAACAAGGATTACAAGATGTCGTGCTGGATCTGGCCACAAGGCATCGAGACAGGATCGGCGAATTGGTCACGGCAACGGTCCGCGACTGGTCGGTCGTCCACATGGTGAACACGATCGAGCGAGAGGTGGGCACCGACCTGCAGTTCATCCGCATCAACGGCGCGGTCGTCGGCGGTCTCGTGGGATTGCTGCTTCACGGTGCCGCCCTGCTCTTGAGCAAGTGAGCTGAGCAGCCCCTGAGGCACTGGCGCGGACCGACCGTTTAGTCGGAGGAGCCGCCGATGAAATGGAGGGCCTTGTCGCCCGTCAGGTTTTGCGGCTGCACAATGTAGTGGCCCGTCATCGAAGGATTCCAGATCGCCTTGGCGACCTCGGTATTACCTCCTGACATCATCCAGGCCAGGCTGCCTACCACGCCTCCACTGAGGGCATAGACGACCTTCACTGCACCGTAGGGTACGGTCGCGATCCAGCTCGCCGCTTGCAATCCCGCTCCGCTGGCGCTTCCCGAATCATCTGCTGAAGCGGTGTTCCCCCCGAATGCGATGAGCAGCGTGACGGCGGTGAGCATCGTGACAGTGCGCATGCGCCACATGAATGCACGGCTGGTGTCTTTCATGCTTGTTCTCCTCGTTTGAGGTGGGTCGCGATGAACGGCCGCATTATATATCAAAAGGATGATGAGGCAAGCCTCAGGGAGATGAAGGCTCTAAATGCTCCTTCCAAGCTCGCTCGTTCGATCTCCTGGGCGGGCTGAATGATCTCCACTGCGCGTTGTTCCCTGAAAGCTGGCCTGTTCGAGCCGAGGAGCAGCCTGGATCAGTCCAAACGTGCGGCGTTTGGATGTTCCTTCAAAAGCTTGCTTATGTCTCCTCTTGATGGAGTGGTAGCCATGCTGGTCCTACTGCGCCCTTGGACGAGCACCGCCCTAGATCTAGAAATATGATCGGCATTGCGTGCGCGTTCGGGGAGCACAGGAGATCATCAGCCCATACGCCCCTCTTTCCACTTGATGGAGCAGCCGATGCTAGGCTGTTGCGTGCGGTCCACCGGCTTGCCGGCAAGGACGGCGTCGATCGCGGCACGCAAATCGCGCCCGGTCACCGGCTTGTTGTTGCCCGGCCGGCTGTCGTCGAGCTGCCCGCGATACACCAACCGCCGCTGCGCATCAAAGAGATAAAAGTCAGGCGTACACGTTGCCTTGTAACTCTTGGCAACGTCCTGCGCCTCGTCGAAGCAGAACGGGAAACGAAAGTCGAGCCGTTTGGCCATCTCTTTTAGCCGGTCGGGAGCGTCATCGGGATATGTCGCAGGGTCGTTGCTGCTGATGCCCACGATGCCAAGCTTTTTATTCTGATAGTCCTTTCCAATCCGGGCGATTTCCTGTTCGACGTGCTTCACATACGGACAGTGTTGGCAGATGAACATGACTAATAAGGCATCCTTGCCATGAAACGAGTCGAGCGAATAAACCTGCTGGTTGACCACATCGGACAAGAAAAACGGCGGAGCGGTAGTTCCGAGCGGAAGCATGACGGATTCAACAGCCATGGAGCCCTCGTTGCATCGTGATGATTGACTTCATGTAGGACAGCACCTGAGTCCGTTATACGTACAGCGGTTCCTGCCTGAACATGGTAGTGTATGCGCCCACATCTGCTATTGTCTCGCCAGTCTTTCTCACTGGCAACTAGAAACTCACGTCAAGGAGCCAAGTGCCCTATCTGATCGACTTCGATGCAACCAATCGGATCCTTCGAGCGCGGTTAATAGGACGGGTGACGGATGTCGACCTGAGGGA
>DASTJX010000111.1:0-2914 GCA_035716265.1 Nitrospira sp. | reverse complement strand
CGGGCTTCTTCAAGCCACAGGTCGCGACGCCGCTCTCTTCCGCCGTGGGGTCGAGGCGCTCAGGCTTATGGAAGACGATCGTCCGGCATTGACGGCCTTCGACGGTGTGACGGGTCCGCTGGAAAACCACTGGGCGCGCATCATTGAACGTGGGATCGCGCCAACGCCCCTCGAACGGTATGCGAGTTGCCCCTTCAAGTACTTTTCAGCCGACGTGCTCCGATTGAACTCGGTCCGCTTACCTCCTTCTGATGAGCCGGACGCCCGTTTGCTCGGCACCGTATGTCATGCGGCCCTGCGGCTCTGTTACGAATTGCTGCTTCCGACAGGATGGCCGGTCAAACCGGTCACTGACGATACCATCGACTGGTGCATCGAGACGGCAGTTGAACAGGCGGCCGCAGCACAGGAAAACCTTCACCGAACAGGGCACTATCTCCTTTGGGAACTGGCGAAGAGCCAGATCATCGATGTGGTGACAGCCGCTGTTGATGACGATACACGCGGCTATCTTGACGAGCCCTTTCTGCCCGTCGGTTTCGAAGTTGATGCAGACGGCAACATGGACGATCTGCGTATGAACGCCCCTTCACCGTTACGGGTGCGGGGGCGCATCGATCGAGTCGATCGGCATCGCGATTCCGGTGCACTGCGGGTCATCGATTATAAACTCACAATCGGCAACTCGCTGAAGTCACAGGATCGTAACCTCCTGCTATCCGCAGTCAGAGGCTATCGCCTCCAGCCGCCCATGTATGCTCGGTTGAATGTTCCGGATCACGGCAGGGTTCACGAAGTCCAGCTCTTCTTTTTGGGGCCGCATTGGCCGACTCCCGTCGTGCGCTCAGCATTCAAGACCGATCTTTGGTCTTCTGACAGCGGCACCTTGCTCCGAACAACCTTCGCTCAACTGGTCCACGGCCTGCGCAACGGCACCTTCTTCATCTTGCCGGACACCTATTGCGAGACGTGCGACTATCGCGTGGCCTGCCGACGCGAGCATACGCTGACCTGGTGGCGTGCGTCCCGCGCCGCCGAACCGCAGGCGCTGGCACTGCTACGGACCACGCGAGTCAACGATGCCTAACCGACCGAGCATGTCTGATACGGCCGCTCGACAAGCGGCTGAAACGACGTATGACCGCAATGTGGTGGTGGTGGCTGGAGCAGGAACCGGAAAGACAACTTTGCTGGTGAACCGGCTGGTCCATCTGCTCATGAAGGAGCCGAATCCGGTCGGACTCACTCAGGTCGTCGCCTTGACCTACACGAATAAGGCAGCCACAGAAATGAAAGTCCGCCTGCGCGAGCGGCTGGCGATCCTGGCTCACGCCACCACACCGGGAGGACCAGGGCCTGACAGCGGAACTACTGTCATTGAAGATCTGCGGCGCCGGTACGGCATCACGATTGAAGAGATTGCGACCCGGGCCACAACCGGACTACTTGATATGGAAAGGGCTCAGATTGGAACTGTGCACAGTTTTGCCGCCCACCTACTTCGTCTGTATCCGTTGGAGAGCGGAGTGGACCCTGCGTTCCGCGAGGACGACGGGGCGCGGTTCGACGAACATTTTCGCATGGCGTGGGAGGTCTGGATCGATCGGGAGCTGAGCCGGCAGGGGACGCAGCACCAGCTCTGGAGAGCGCTACTCGAGCGAACAACAGTAGCACAGCTTCGCACTCTGGCGTCTTCTCTGTGCAGTGATCTAATCGATGTCCACGCGCTCACACGGCAGCTTGAGATGGAAGCAGCTCCCGACCTTGCACAGTGGATCGGGAGCATGGCCACCCGAGCGCAGGCTTTGCTTGATGCCTACAACCGGCCCAAACGGCGCAAGATCGAGCACATGCTGGCGGCCGCGGCGACGCTGATGAGGCGCCTCCAAGAACTAGGTCCCGACGCGATTGCCCAACTTGATTCGGCCGAACGTGCCTGGCTTGAGAAAACAGCCAGCGATGGGGTGAGCGGCTGGGAAGACCATGACTTCACAGAGGCGAGTCAATTAATCAAGCTGGCTCAGCAATTGCTGTTACTTGACCATCACTACTTCACTAAATTGTTGAAGTTAGTCGCGCCCTTCGTTGAATCCGTCCGTGCGACGTTTGGGGCCGTCGGTTGGCTGTCCTTTGACGGGCTGTTGGCGCGCGCGCGATCGCTCTTGTGGGAGCATCCCCATATACGAGAACGAGTCAAACGTGATTATCGCGCCGTCTTGATTGATGAGTTTCAAGACACAGATCCTCTCCAATACGAGATTATCCTGGCGGTGTCCGAAGAGCCGGGACGCCACTCAGGAAGCTGGCAGAGCATCGTGCTGGAGCCAGGCAAACTTTTCATCGTCGGCGACCCCAAACAGTCCATCTATGCATTTCGCCGCGCCGATATGGAGGCGTTCGATCGCGTCGTAGAGAAAATCGAAGCCGATGGCGGCATCGTTCACAACCTGACCACGAACTTTCGGAGCGATGCAAGCGTTCTTGAACCGGTCAACGACATGTTCGATCGGCTCTTCGTCCGGCGACCGCTGGTGCAGCCGGGTAACGTACGCCTCGAAGGGGACGAGAGGCGTCGCCCGAGCCACCTTGACCCTGGCATACTCTTGCAGATCACGGCATCGCGTCCCGGCGATCCTCCCTTCGACGCGGCCGGAGCGACCAGGGCGGAAGCCGAAGCCCTGGCATGCTGGCTGCGGGAACAATTGTTGGATGGTCGGCAGGTTTCCGCGGGTCAGGTTGCCTTACTGTTTCGGACCTTGACGCAGGCGGACACCTATCTCGATGCGCTCCGTCGCTACGACATTCCCTATCTCATCGAAGGGGAGAAGCACTTTTACCGCCGCCAGGAGGTCATTGACCTGGTCAATGTGCTGCGTGTGCTCGATCACCCTCACGATCACATCGCCCTGCTCGG
>DASTJX010000110.1:0-4465 GCA_035716265.1 Nitrospira sp. | reverse complement strand
AGAATCCTGACACAATGAGTATTGAACTGTATCCATCTCCGCAATGCAATCGTTCGCGCTCACCCGCAGAACGGTGTGCGCTCCGTGCGGACGACCTGGCCCCTTGCGGCTAGGATGTGCCGGATGAGGCACTGGCTCGTGCTGTCTCGAACCTCCCCAGATGCCGATCTGGACTGGCATGGTCCCCAGTGAATCTACGGGGAGAGCTCGTCCAGCTATGCCGGTTGTCGGCGAGGTGCTACACTCTTCAGTAGCGTTTTCGTCGAAACCGGTCTCGGCCAGCAGGAGGCATTGTGCACTTCGTCAAAATTGGCAACCGCGTCCTCAATTTGGATAGCGTGACTCATTGTGAATGTCAGTGTTGGCATGATTCCACGAGCCTGAAGGTGTACTTCTCCGGTGTGGCGAACAACATCCCCATCGTCCTGACCGAGGAGGAAGCTAAGTTGATGTGGAAGTATCTCGAATACGTTGCGGAGAAACCCGTCGAATAACGGTGGAAGAATTGAGACCGTTCTATTGTTGAAGCCCCTGAATAGGCTATACTTTGCGGGACGCCGCGAAGCTCCTTCGCTCGAGGTCAGCTGACCAACCTCCCAACCGCGTGCCAGCCGATGAAAGTGCTGCTCATCGAGGACAACCCCACTGATGCGCAGCTCACACAGGATCTATTGAGCGAATGGCAGGCCGACCAATTCGAGGTCGTGCAGGCCCCAACGTTGGCCGAAGGTCTCCTGAGACTCAGCCGCATTCGTTTCGACGTCGTTTTGCTGGATCTGTCCCTTCCCGATACCTTCGGCTTGAGCACGGTGACTCAGGTGTTGAGCACGAGCACCGGCACCCCCGTGGTGGTTTTGAGCGGCCATGACGATCATGGGTTGGCCCTCCAGGCCATTCAACACGGCGCCCAGGATTATCTGGTCAAGGGCCAGGGCGGGACGGAGGATCTGGCGCGGGCGATTCTGTACGCCATTGAGCGGAAGCGGGCGCAGGAGCGGTTGACCTATCTCGCGCAGTACGACCATTTGACCGGCCTGGTCAATCGCACGCTGTTCCGCGACCGGCTCATCCACGCCGTGGCCCGCAGCAAGCGGAAAGGCCAGCCCCTGGGCATCATGCTGTTGGACCTTGACCGTTTCAAGGCGGTCAACGACTCATTGGGGCATGAGGTCGGCGACCGACTGTTACAGACAGCCGCGTCTCGGTTCAAAAGTTGCGTCAGGGAAGTCGATACGATCGGCCGCATGGGCGGAGATGAGTTCACCGCCATTCTGGAAGGCGTCGCGGGCGAATCGGATGTGGCGAGAATCGCCCAGCGGATCATCGAATCCATCGGCATGCCGTTCGATCTGGGTGCGCATCAGGCCACGATCGGGGTCAGCATCGGCATCACGCTGTATCCGTCGGACGATGACGATATCGACGGTCTCCTGCGACATGCGGATGCGGCAATGTATCGAGCCAAACAGCGGGGAGGCAACGCATTCGAATTCCATCCCTGTGCCTCGCCGGACGGACGATCGCGCCCCGCATAGACCCGGACGCCTAATTCCGCCTCGTTCATCTCTCCCCCCGCCCATGCCTGTCCGATCAGCGTCCGATGTCCGCCAGCGGTTGATCAGTGACATTGAGAGTGCCGCGAGGGTTCGGCGATAGTCTGTTGGTGGAGGCCAACTGATCCTGTGCCGGAACGGGCCGGCAGTCCGGCGTCATGATTAAACCGTAATGGTGATTGCCACGGCAGTCATTGTCCAGCACCAGCGCCTCGGCATGATGGAAAAGCAGGATGCCGCTCAACATGTTGTCTTGGCAGAGATTACGTACGAGCTCGGGATGGCTGCCAGGGTCTCGCACGGCGATGCCGAAATGATGATTGTCCACGCACTGATTATGCGCGATGCGAGGCTGCGCCCCGGCAAATACGAAGATGCCGGATTCGCGATTGCCGCGCACCTCGTTCTCATGCAAGTTGGGGCGGCATTGGGGACCGTAAATCACGATCCCAGAGAGAATCCCGTCGATCGCCCGGCATTGCGTGATCGTGACCGTCGAATCCAACACATTTATGGCTGAGTGTTGGTCGCTGCCGACGTAGCGAAAGGTGATCCCGCTTATGAGGCCGGAGGGGACCTGTTGGAGATATAAGGGGCCGCCACGTCGGCAGAACACCGTCACTTGGTCACGGCCGGTCCCGACGAGTAACACCGGGCGGGCAGATACGAAGATCTTGTCTTCATAGACCCCAGGCCGGATGAACACTTGGTCGTCGGCTGCGGCCTCCGTGAGCGCGGCACTGGGCCGCTCGTAAGCGGCCGGATCATTCTTGTCTACGATGAGCGTGCGTCCGCCACGTGGATTGACCGGGGGGTCCCGCGGGATGTCTGCACGGAGGATGTCGGGCTCGTCAGGCGGCTGTTCCATCTCTTCGAACTCTCCCTCACCAACGCGCATCAACGCGCCGGAACATTCTGCGTCCGGAGATCAAGGCTTCGATCGACATGAAGACAAGTTTACGTACAGGCGCGGCAGTTTTTGAACGTTTGGCGTGATCGCGGCGCGTCGCGAAAGCGCCGCCCCCTCAGCATCTCGGTGGTCAACCAGTGACGTTTCCGGTGGTTACCCTTCGTTCGCATAGGTGCGGGTGATCGGTATGCCGTTTGCCTACTCGGGATCGATCATCACCTGGGAACAAAAACAATGACTATTCTGGCACAGCTCGCGCGCCTCATGCGACTCCTCGTCGTCCTGGCAGCGGTGACCGGTAGTTGGTCTGTCACGGCGGAAGCCGTGGCCCCCGCGTCCACCCAGGAAGTCTCTCGACGCCTGTATGATCGAGTCATGGACGAATTCCGGCGACGAGATTATGAGGCCGCCTTGGCCGGCTTTCGCCTTTTCGTTGAAATTCATGGGGAATCGAGTCTCGCCGGCAATGCCCAGTACTGGATGGGCGAGTGCCAGTATCGGCTACGGCACTACCGCGACGCGCTCGAGACGTTTTATACCGTCATCTCCCACGACTCTGCCAGCGCAAAGGTCCCGGTTTCGACCCTCAGGATCGGACAAATTTACGGCAAACTCGGCGACAAGGACAAAGCCAGGCTGATGTATGAGCGTGTGGTAGATCAATATCCCGATTCGCCGGAGGCCGAGGTGGCTCGCCAATCACTCGCGAAGGCCGGGCCCAGGAGCGAGAGCGATGTGAGCAGCCGAGACTAGAACCTATCTCAAAATTGCTTGAGGAGCATGGTGATGGAGGCGAGTTGTACAAAACCCAGGAAATTCGTGGCGTAGTACTCCCAGCGAATTAGTAACCGTCGCTTCCATTGCAGCCAGGCAAAGAACCGTTCGACGAGCCAACGGCGCTGATAGCGCCGCAGGTGGCGGCCATCTTGGGTCTTGAGTTTGCGAGTCGATCGATGAGGCGCGATCATATTCACGCCATCTTGCTTGAGATCATCATCGAGCCGATCGCTGTCATACGCGCGATCGCCGATCAGGTGCTCGGGCTTGGCTTCCAGCATGTAGAAGTTGAAACTGAGTTGGACCAACGTGACCTCATGATGATTGGCCGCATGCGTGCTCACCGACAGCGGCAGTCCATGACGATCCACAATCGCGAGGATTTTCACACCTTTGCCCCGGCGGGTCGGGCCGATCTCGTCACCACCGCCCTTGGCCGCTGCAAATGTGGCATCGATGAAGCTCTCGCGCTCGTCGAGTGCGCCTTCCTCACGCAACGTATTGGCCAACTGGGTGAGAATCTCGCGCAGCACCTCGCGTTCGCACCACTGCTGAAATCGGCGATGCACCGTCTTGTAGTTGGGATCGCACTGGGGCAGCATGTGCCACTGCGCGCCGGTGTTTAGAATCCACAGCACCGCTTCCAGAATGTGGCGTGCTGGGACAGGTTTGCGACCAGGCCGGCTCTCCGAAATATGTTCTTCGGGAAAATGTTCCCGAATCCGTTCCCACTGGTCGTCGCGCAGTCGCAACATGCGGACGCATTATAGGTACTTTTTGCATCGACACAACTATTTTGAGATAGGTTCTAGAAGATGCTCGTCCGCAGGCCGCATTGGAACGCGACCCCACGACCTTTTCTCCCAAGACGACTGCTGTCGTGATAGGAAGGTGGAAGAGGTCGGGCTGAGAAAACATTGGCAGTCAGCAACCATTGGACGGGCAAGCTCGGCCGACCGGTCTTAAGGTTGAGGCAGGGGCACTGAGCAGATGACAAATTCAATAGAGCCGCCGAAATCTCGCGCCGTAATCTTCCACCGATACGTCAGCAAGAAGGCTGGACTTGTACGCGGTCCGGATACGGGTGTTCACGATTAAGCTGCCATCCTGATCAAGCTTGAGCGTACGGGCGGTCCTTGTGATCCGCCACAATTGCTCGAAGCTATACCCTCGTACTTCCCGTTGCTGTCGAATCGTCATCTCGCCTTGAGAGCACACCACTGAA
>DASTJX010000109.1:0-2851 GCA_035716265.1 Nitrospira sp. | reverse complement strand
CCAACCGTCCCTCCCTCAGCCAACACGCGGCGGGCGAGTCGATCGAAATTTCGTTGCCGGACGAAACCGAGAGCCCGAACCGTATGCTTTGCTCCCGGAAAAATCACGGCATCCAACGGACGGTCTGTCGACTCGCTCAAGCGAACCAGTTCCACATCCGGTTCCATGGCCAACGGGTCGAAGTCTGTGAAATTGGAAATGCCTGGCACATCCACGATTCCGATCACGAGACGGTCTTGCCGCTTTGACGTCCGGTCATGCCAGCTCTCCCATCCCAGTGAATCCTCCTCGGGAACTTCCAGATCTCCCCAATGAGGGACGACCCCTGCGCACCGCATTCCCGTCTCCTGAGTGACGCGCGCCAGGCCGGTTCCGAGAAGACTCGCGTCCCCTCGGAGTTTATTGACGGCGAAAGCCTTCGCATGCCGACGATCCTCCTCATCCAACAGAACCCAGGTCCCCACAAGTGAGGCAAATACCCCGCCCCGGTCAATGTCCCCAACTAATAGAACAGGTGCGCCGGCATGGCGGGCCATCTGCATATTGACGACGTCGCAATGTCTCAGATTGATTTCGGCAGGACTGCCGGCTCCCTCGAGCACCACGACATCAAAGGCCTCCGAGAGTCGTTGAAACGCCTCCTGTACCGTTCTCCAATACTCGCGGCGGACGAGACCAAAGTCCGCCGCGGATAGCGATCCGGCGACGTCGCCTCCGACCACAAGCTGTGCGGCCGAATGTGATTCAGGCTTGATCAGGATGGGATTGAAGTCCGACTGCGGAGCCAGGCGGCAAGCAGCCGCTTGGACCGCCTGTGCCCGGCCGATTTCCTTCCCGTCCGGTGTGACGAAAGAATTGTTCGACATGTTCTGCGCTTTGAATGGCGCCACGCGCAGTCCACGGCGAACGAATATCCGGCAGAGAGCGGTCGTCATGACCGACTTCCCGACATGGGAGGCGGTCCCCTGAATCATGAGCGTGCGCGCGGCCATCTCCTAATCCTGTCCGCCCGAGCTCCGCTCCCACAAAACTTCCGGCTCCCCCTGTGTCTTGGCCACCCAACGAGCCAGCACAAAGAGGGCATCGCTCAGCCGATTTAGAAACTTGATGATTTCGGCATCAAGCGGTTCATCCTTGGCCAAGCTGACGCAAACACGCTCCGCACGCCGGCAGATCGTACGAGCCTGATGCAATGTTGCCGAGACTTTACCACCACCAGGAAGGATGAACTCTTTGAGCGGGGGCAGGTCTTTTTGACATCGGTCCATCATGCGCTCGAGTTTGAAGGTATCCTGTGCTTTAATCGTCGGCATGTTCTTGAACGTTTGTCCCGGGGCCGTGGCAAGCAGGCCACCGAGGTCGAACAGTTTGTTCTGAACCCAACGCAGCTCCTGCTCGAGCCGCTTGGCCGCAGCGATCGCTGGGCTCGCCTCCTCGTTCATCGCCCGCGCAAAGCCAACCGACGCATTCAACTCATCCACGGTGCCGTATGCCTGGACACGGAGACAGTCTTTCGAGACCTGCTGGCCTCCGGCCAGCCGCGTACTGCCGCCGTCGCCGGTTCTCGTATACACTTTCGTAATTCGCACGATGCTGCCTCCTACTCCGGTTGAGACACAGAGGCCGGTCCTAGCTCGCCATCAACGATCCGCTGAAGGCACGGCGGACACAGACAATCATGGAAAGACTTCTCGATCCACGCCATCTGCTGCTCGTTCACTTCGACCTTGGCGCACCAACAACCGTATTGGCCGCAGGTAAAGCCTTGCTTACAGCATTCGCAGACTTTCGAGATAGGCCCTCTCATCCCCTGCTCCGATCGCTCGTTCTACGCCGACATTCGTCGCCATGATCCCATGCCTCGGCCGATCAGATCGGCATGTCGAAATTCACTCGTACCCCGCCAAACACAGATCGGATGGGCGTTCCAAAGAACAAGACTTCTTCGTATTTCCGGTTGAAGATGTTGTCCGCACGACCATAGATCTGAACCGTCTTGTTGACGTCATAACTGAACGAGGCATTCCACACGTAGAAATGCGGTAGCGTGTCCTCATTCTGAGTATCGTTGAAGCGCTGTCCAACAAAGCGGGCCTCAAGGTTTGCCCGAACTGCCTCAATCGGCTGGTAACTCAGTATGGCGGACCATTGATTTAGAGGCCATTGCGGCAGGCGCGTGTTCACATTATTCGTTTCATTTCTGGTGCTCGTATGGGTGTACTGAAATTGAATCTCCAAATTCTTGATCCAAGGCTGATCCCGAATAAGCTTAACCTTGGCGCTGGCCTCCATACCTTGCGCGCGGGCCTCCCCGATATTTGCCGCGCAAAAGCCGAAAAGCGAGAAGCTGCAGACACCACCGGGGTCGAACACGCTCAAGATCAGATTTTGATAGCGCGTCGAGAAATATCCCACACTCAGTAACACCCGCTCGTTGAACAACGACTGATCGAGCGCCATATCCCACCCCTTACTCTTTTCCGGCTGTAGGTTGGGGTTCCCAAAGCCGGGGAAGAACAAGTCATTGATGGTCGGCGCCCGAAACCCAGTGCCATAGCTGCCACGCAACTTTGTCCCGGTCTCTTTATGCAGATAGCCACCCGTGGCGCGATAAGTCGTGGCGCTGCCGAAGACGTTATACTCATCCTGACGGATGCCTGCCGTTCCGAATAACTGGTCCCACAGGTTAAGCTTCGCTTCGGCAAATCCCGCGTTGCTGCTAATTACCTTTTGCGTAAGGCTCGGCGTACCGGTGAGCGTATCGAGATTCTCGCCAAGTCCCTCGCGGAACTGGTAGCCAGCCGTGACGGATAGAGGCTTCACAATCTGTATGTCGTGCTGCCATTCAAGC
>DASTJX010000108.1:0-5413 GCA_035716265.1 Nitrospira sp. | reverse complement strand
CGGGGCTCTTGACTACAAGGAGTGCGCCGGCGACGACCTCAATGTGAAATGTGGAGTACCTTTTCCGCGCCAGATGAAGATCAAGCCGGGTGAGAAAGTCGTCTTTTCCTATATCGTGTTCAAGTCGCGCGCGCATCGCGATCGTGTGAATGCCAAGGTCATGAAAGATCCGCGCCTTCAGAGCATGGGTGATCCAAACAAGATGCCTTTCGACGTGAAGCGCATGGTCTACGGCGGCTTCCGAGTCTTGGTCGATGTCTGAAGCGAACAGGAAAAGGTGTCGGGAACGTTTCCGACGCCTTGCCGAGCATCGTGTCCGCGTCGTCTCACCCAAGCCATTGCGGGTTGTGGGCGGTCCCGTCGAACTTTTCGGTGGTCTTGAAGGGCTCATACCGCCCATCGGCGGCGGCGACTGCGGTCCGCTTGAGCAGGGCCGTGATTTGAGAGGCGGTCATCGGCTTGAATGTCCGCACGGCCTCAAGCGCCTGATCGAGGATCTTCTGGCTTTCGATGCCGGTGATTACGACCGACGTCGGCAAGGTCATGGCATAGTGCAGACACTCGACGGCCGTCACCGTGCCGGTTTCGAGAATGTGCTTGCCCGCCAGCGACTTCATGCCCAGCACGCCGATGTGCTCCTTGACCAGAACGGGGAGGACGTCGTGCTCAAAACTGCGGAAGTGCGCATCCATCACATTGAGCGGCATCTGCACCGCGTCGAATCGAACGTCATGTTTCGCGGCCACCTCGAGCATCCGAAGATGCACGACGGGATCCTTGTGTCCGGTGAATCCGATGTACCGGATTTTCCCCGCCTTCTTGGCCTGGACCATGGCTTCCTGGGCGCCACCCTCGGCGAAGATCCGATCGGGGTCCTCCATTCTGATGATCTCGTGATGTTGCATGAGATCGATGTGGTCAGTCTGCAGGCGCTTGAGTGAGTCCTCGATTTGCTTGGCGGCCTCCCGTTTCGTGCGGCCGTCGATCTTGGTCATCACGAACGCCTTCGCACGGTAGCCGTCTCGTAACGCCTTTCCCATACGAATTTCGCTGGCGCCGTCATGGTAGTCCCAGCAGTTATCCATGAAGGTCATGCCATGATCGATCGCGGAGCGGATGAGGCGAATGGATTCCTGCTCGTCGCTCGGTCGTCCGATATGATGCCCGCCGAGACCAAGCACCGACACCTGCTCCCCGGTGTTCCCCAGGGGCCGGTACAGCATGTCGCCTTTACGGATTGAAGACAGATGGGGCGGTGACGTCGGGGTCGACGTATTCTCTTGCGCAAACGATCGCGTCATGGCGCCGGCCGTCATACCGGCTACGGCGATGCCAAGTCTCAGTACGTCCCGTCTGGTCGCGTCCATCTGCTACCTCCTTGCCAGCTCAAAATCATGGAAATTACGGCGTGAATGGGGAGAATTATGACGAATTCTCCGCGTCTGCGTAAAGAGTGTGATTAATGGATGTGGACGGTCGTCTCGTGCTTCAGCGCTGGATAAACCGCATGGTCCTGTCGTCGTTTGGCTCCGCAAACTTGGTCCGTCCGAGACGTTGTCTGAACGGACCTTCGAACATTGCGTCTCGCCATCGCCTCAAGCGAGCACAACGACAGGACCATGCTCCATCGCAAGTCACAGCGACGCCGACATCCACATCCATGTAGAAGGGAAAAACGAGCGAGCTTGGAAGGGTGGGACGCGGGTCCTGTCCTCGATGATCGTTCGTCCTCGCACCCCGCCCGGTGTAGGGACCCCGCTGCGGGCGAACGATTCATCGAGACCACCCGCTTAAGAATGAAAGTGAAACGAGCGGGCTTGGAGGGACCATTATAGGCGGTGCTCGTCCAAGCGCGCAGTGAGAGGCCAATCATCCTCCATCCCTAAGAAAAGAGGAGCGAGTTTGGAAGGACCATTAGTCGATTCGTTCAAGCGCGCGCTGGAGATCAACCAGTCCTGCCCATAAAGACGGGGAAGATAAAAGGTGGACATTTTGACTTATGTTTCCATAGAGAGCCCGTCCTGGGCGGAAAGGCGCCCATCCACCTCTTCTTGCCCTTAAGGTATTTCCTCCTCTTGAGAATGCGTGTAGAATGCCGCCATGGCACGGGATGGCAAATCGAACATTGCACGCATTCGACGGCCCAGTGCGTTGAGCGCACAGGCATCTCAGGCAAAACTGGAAGAAATCCGGCGACTGTCTCCCACGCAACGACTTCTCCTTGCCCTGGAACTGTCCGACACCTGCCACGAATTGCAGCGCGCGTGTTCGCCCAAGCGCTAACCGAGATTGTGCGTCGCCTCGAGGACGCACGTACTCATCATCTCCTGGATCAGTATGCACTGATCGGAGGTCTTGCCGTGGCAGCGTGGGGCGTGCCCCGGGCCACGCACGATCTGGACTTTGCCTTGGCTCTCGGCTCTGCCGATCCTTCGGTACTCTCTCGCTCTCTTAACGCCCGCTTCCAGGTGGGTGAGGATGACGATCCCTTGCGCGGGGTATTTCAGACAACCATGACAATCGAGGGTGTCTCGATTCCCATCCAAATAATTATCTTGCCTGCAGCATGGAACGCGATCACTTTTCATGGGATTGAACAGCTCTCCGTCTTTGGATGTGAGGTGCCGGTCGTCTCGTGGCAGTCGCTCATCCTCCTAAAGTTGTATGCAGGCGGCGCACAAGACTTGCTGGATGCCCAGCAGATCCTTGTGGTGCGCGAACCGAGTCAAGCCGAGAAACAGATTGTCAGCACACTCGCAGACCGAGTAGGACTGTCAGGTGCCTGGCAGGCGTTGATCAACCGCTGATTCTGCGGGGAGCGGTAGCAGTTCGAATACAGGAGTAAAATGTGGCTGCGAGGAGGAGGCTGTCATGAAGAATGTGGAGATGACCGTTGACGGGACGATGTTGACGATCAAGGTGGATCTCTCCAAAGAGTTCGGGCCTTCTTCCTCGGGAAAGACGATTATCATCGCGTCGACGGAGGGGAACGTGACGATTTCGAATCGCGAGGAAAAAGTCGGTCTCAACGTGTACCGCAAGAAGGCTTGACGGACAGCACTAGATTTCCCAGCCCCGCACCAAGAACTCTATCGAGATCGTGACTGCAGCATCCGGGGGTATTCAACCTCCGCGGTCATTCCCACGAAACGCGCCTTTTCCCACCGAGTACCGTGCTCCACTCACATCCCGTTGGTCGCGCTAATCGCCGTTTCAAAAGGAAAAAAATGAAGAACTAGGTACTTTCCTGGCAGAAGCCCGGGGATACCTAGACCGAAAACTAGGGTATTTACCTGCCGAGGGGGTCGTACCACCAGCTACGCTTTCACTAGGGAGAATGCGCATTCACCTAATCGGAGGGGGTATACAATGGCTACATTCCGGCACGGCTTCACCCGTGGGAGACTGCCTGTCGAAGTCTCTCTCATTGCCACGTGTTGTGTGTGCGGACTGGT
This sequence comes from Nitrospira sp., assembly GCA_035716265.1. GTDB lineage: Bacteria > Nitrospirota > Nitrospiria > Nitrospirales > Nitrospiraceae > Nitrospira_C. The sequence goes on along the minus strand of DASTJX010000108.1, from coordinate 1,958 downwards.
GCGAGCACGAAAGACGTTCGCGGGAGAGCCCGATCGATGGGTCACGAAGCGGGCCTACGCGCAACTGTATGGGGTGAGGCTCCTGGGAACCCCCTTCACCCACACCTATTGTTCAGGATGTCATACGGATTTCATGCAACGAGTGAAGTCCCATAGGCAGACCCTTTCTCCCTAGAAGCCTGTGCGTATCTTCACCTCAGAAATGGAGGAGATTCATGGAACGCGAAGGAACTGAGGTCATCCGCATCCTCCTCGTGGATGACGTGGAGAAGAGTCGGGAGGCGCTCCGGGCAATCCTGGCCGCCTCTCCCCATTTCGAAATTGTCGGCGAGGCGTGTGATGGCGAAGAGGCCGTGTTGGCGGTGACACAGCTGAAGCCCTCGGTGGTCGTGATGGACATCAACATGCCGCGGCTGAATGGCATTGAAGCGACCACCTGGATTCGAAGGATGTATCCTCATGTGGTGGTAGTGGGCGTGTCGGCGATTGCAACTGAAGCCACGTGCCAGCTCATGAAGTGGGCCGGAGCGACGACCGTCATCTCAAAGGAGACGGTCGAACACCTCCAGCATGTCATTCTCGAATCAGTCGAGCGAGAATCCGAGCCGACAGTGAAACATAGCCAAGGGGAAAGGCATTGTTATTGGAGTAATGTGTAATCCGCACCACCGTTGAACTGTTCACGCTAGCCACGAATGTTCCCTCAAGCTCGCTCGTCTTGTCTTCAACACTATGGTGGATGGGTCGCCTGTCACGACTTAAGTATGCTTGTCGCGTCTTCCCTATCAAGGGGTGGCTGTATTATCTGCCACGTGCTGGAGGCTCGGGGTCATCGGAGCAATTGGCGACCATCCACCTTTGGCTTGAGCACCTTTGAGACAAATCGGTATGAGTCACGGGGTCTCAGATCAGGGTAGGCATCATCAGGACCGGGATTGTAGTTCGGGCATGTGACGAAACGATACGGCTTCTGTCCGCCCCGTACTGGCAGCGTTTCGCCGACGGCATTCACCGTCGTATCGGTGATGGCGTAATAATAGAATGTGCGGACTGCCAGGGCTCGCCCTGTCTTCACATCAAAGATCTTCAATTCGTCGCCATATAGACCTTGGCGTTGGTCCTCCGTGCTCGTGAGCCCTTTCCAACTCATTCCATAGACTGCCTGGGGGAACGTCACCTGTTTCAATTCAATCATCTGGTCGCCCGGTTTGCCGGCTGGATACGCTTCAATGCGATGATGATTGATCACGCCGGCTTTTTCCAATTCATCCATTTCCCAAAAACGATAATTCTTACCCCTCTTCGGCGACAGATACGTCGACGAGAGACGATCTTTCTCATGGTAGTACCCGAATGCCTTGCCGGCATTGTTTTCGCGCAGGTGTATATAGATGCCTTCGACGTTCTCCGCTACCCCGTAAATTTTCTCCCCGGCGTCTTTACAGAGCGATGCCAGCCGGTCCTCCAATTGCCGGATGTGCGCTTGCAAGGGCCCAGGCGTCGCCTTTGTGGCGGTCAATAGTTGGACAATCTCCTGCTGATTGGTTTTCAGTGCAAAGGCGAGCGGGCTGAGTATCTGCTGGCCGTCGCTCAACGGTGCATTCACATCTGCCCCTTCCTCAATCAGCAGCCTGGTGAGTTCGACATCCCCGATGGCGATCGCCAGAAACAGCATCGGCATCCGCTGAGGAGTAAGTGAGCTTACAGTGGCTGAGGCGTTGACGTCGGCGCCCTTTCTCAATAGCAGCTTCGCCGTGTCTTTCTGGCCGGTCATCATGGCGGCCATGAGAGGAGTTGCACCGTCATGGCTCCTGTAATTGACGTCCGCGCCGTGAGTGAGCAGTAATTCGGCAATGTCCGTACTTGATAAGGCGGCAGCCATGGTCAAGGCCGATTGCCCTTGCTCATCCTTAGCATTGGCACTGACACCTGCCCGCAAGACCCTCTCGGTTTTCTCT
>DASTJX010000107.1:0-7733 GCA_035716265.1 Nitrospira sp. | reverse complement strand
GGAGACGATCAAGATAGACGCCGATGAGCGGACCAAAAATCAACGGCGGCACGGTTTGTATCAAACCGACCGTCGCAATCATCAATGCCGAGCCGGTCAGCTCATACACGAACCACAGCAAGGCGACCTTATTGAGTCCTTCACCGATCTGCGATGTCACTTGTCCCCACCAGAGCAGGCCGAAATCCCTGGTTTGGATCAGGCGCCAACCCCTGCTCTCGGGCTCCGCCGACTCGAATTGCACTGCATCCTGTTCTGGCTTCCGACTCATCATTTTTAACGCCCGCTCCTTGTGCAGTTGTTCATGCCGCTGAGGAGAGCAAAGGACGGGCCAGACGATATCGAGCCGCAAGCGGCGGTGGACATGAGCAAGATCAAGAAGTGGGAGGTTTCTGTGGTGGGAAATCTTGGTGATCGACGACTTGATGGGGTGCAAATGCGCCACAGTCTAAGACACGCTGTCTCCAGTAAATTCGACCTCAGCCAGCGGCAGGATTCATGACCACGATGAAGCCGCGACAAAAACGTCACGCTGACGATTGCACTGACATGTGGGCGGAATCTGACAAACCTGTAGGCACTGGGGCAATGTTCTTCAGTCTCATAGGTGTATTTTTGCGACTAAAAATGTAGGTGACCACCTCTAGGAGGGACGCTAGAAAATGCAGAACTACCCTCTAGCCAGGACGAGGATCAAGACGCCTAAAGCCTGCGTAGGCTTGGCACCTCAACGAAAGCTTGAAGGCTCGTTCTCCCCTGGGTGCACTTCTACAAGAGGCCACAACCATCCATGTGGAAGAGGTTCGGTTATCTAGCGGAGGCTGCGGGTGTAAAAAACTGTATCCTCACCTTCCGCAAAAGCATCTCGTCAGTATTAAAGCAACACATGAGCATTTGTTGCTTAAGTACCTGTGTCCCATACACTTCAGTCGTCACGAACCCAGGTCGAGGTGCGTGACCAAACCCGGGAGTTGGCTTTCTCATGCAACCAGGTTACCGTTACAAGGATGCGCTCGCGCATTGCGGCGTCGGGTGAATCTGTGGTCTCACCTCATTAAGGATACCAATGGTACAGCAGGCACGCCGATCACGGCCTCACCGGACACAGCGCTCAGAGCGGCCCTGGCAGATGGTCAAGTCGCTCGTCAAAAAATCAATCGACAAATGGAATGATGACCCCGGCCCCCGTTTTGCCGCGGCGCTCGCCTTTTACACCGCCTTCACCATCGTGCCGTTCGTCGTGCTGGTCGTCATGGTCGCTGCGACGTTCATGGGAGAAGAGACCATCAAGGGAGATCTGCACGAACACGTCGGCGACCTCATCGGTGAGCCGTCCGCTAACGGATTGTTTCGTTTGATCGATCACTGGCGGGAGGCTGGATCGCCTGTGTTGAATGAATTGGTGGCGCTGGGCGTCTTCCTTGTCGGGACCATCCATGTCATGGACCAGCTCAAGGACGCGTTGGATTGCCTTTGGGGTCTGAAGACCAAGCGACCACGGACAATGATGGCGCGGCTCAGGCAGCGGTTCGCCTCCGTGTCCGGTCTCTTGGGCATTGCCTTCATCCTGCTCTCCTCGTTGACGCTTAGCGCCTGGCTGAGCGTCGGGATTCATTCGGCTGTCGGAGCCATCGGCGGGCCCATGTGGATGCAGCAAGCGATCGAAATTGTCATTTCGTATGTCATCATCGCTGCGCTCTTCGCCGTGATCTACAAATGGGTGCCTCAGGCAAAGGTGGCGTGGAAAGACGTCTGGATCGGCGCGCTTATAACCGGCGCGCTCTATAGCGTGGGCAGCATGTTGATCGTCGTCAAGCTGGGGCACAGTCCGCTCGTGACGTTTTATGGAGGAGCCGGCTCCTTGGTGCTGGTGTTATTGTGGGCCTACTATGCCTCGCAGATTTTTCTCTTCGGCGCCGCCTTCATTGCCGTCTATGCCACCCACTATGGCTCGCATGTGCGTCCCGCCGAGGGTGCCGTGGCCGATCATTCTCCTTCCAAAGGGGAAAGCGCAGAGGATTCGGATTGAGGAACAGATCGTTATTGCTGCGCCACGATTTGCCGCTGGAGCTGCCTGGCAGCGGACAGATGCGTGATGAGATCAGGGCGTGTCCTGATCAGATGTTGTTTCAACCGTGTATCGTCCACTGAGTTGGCCGTGTCCTCCACAAGCTTCACGGCTTGTTCGTGCATGGTCACCTGATAGTCGACATAGGCCCGATCGAAATCCTGTCCGGATTTCTTGTGCAGCTCTTCCATGGTATTTCGATGTGTGCTCTCCAAGGCAGAGGCCAGTCGCGGCTTTTCCGGATTAATTCTCATCCGCTTCGCAAACTGCAAATTATTCTGCATGTTCTCTGTGTGCGCTTCGACGAGGCTGGCGGCAAAACTGCGCACGACCGGGGATGATCCCTTCTCCTTTGCCAGCTGAGCCGCTTCGATCTCGCTGACGTCGATCGTGTCAAGCAGGGAGACGACGTTGGCACTCGACAGCGTGACCGGCATGGCTCGCTGCGCGGCCGCACAACCGGATAGGAGACCCCCTAGGCATAGCGTGACAAAGACCATGTTCACGGCTCTCATTGTCGCCTCCCTGAATGATATTAGAGGTTATTGGACTATCTCGCTCGAAGAGATACGGGTGCAACTCGCAGACCGCCGCCCCCGGTGAGCCGCACTCGCCACAGCTGTGATTGAGTGTTGAGCGTCGCGCGTGGTTTCACAGCGTCACGATGAACCCGGTCAGGCGCAACGAGAGGAGGTGTCCGGTCAAAGACAGCCTGTCCTAAGGGACGTCAGGAGGCAGCCATCGGACGAAGAAGCGGATCAAACACGTCCCGTATAACAGCCATGAGCGGACCTGGATAGACCCCCAGCGAGAGCAGCATCGCCGTGACAAATCCCAGAGATACGACTGCGATCCACCGGCCGCCGATCGGCTCAACACGGACGTCATCGGTTGGCAGTAGAGGTTGCTCCACCATGGTAAGGACGAGACGAAGGTAATAATACACCGCGATGGCGCTGTTGATCACCAATAGAAGAACCAGTAGCCACAGTCCCGCGCCCAAGCCGGCTGCAACTGCATAAAATTTTCCCATGAACCCAATCGTGATGGGGATCCCCGCCAGTGACAACAACATGAGGATGAACACGCCTGCCAGCCATGGATGCATCCAGAGCAGGCCGCGATAATCATCCATCTGGTCCGCATCCCGTCCTGCTTCGGACAAGACACTGACGACGCCGAATGCGCCCAGCGTCATGATGAAATAGGCCACGAGATAAAATGTGACGGCCTCTGCTCCGAGGGGCCCCCCGGCCAGAAACGCGACAAGCACATAGCCGAAGTGCGTGATGGATGAATAGGCCAACAGGCGTTTCACATTGTTCTGCAGGAGCGCGAGAAAGTTGCCGATGAACATCGTGAGCGCGGCGAGCACCGCAAACAGCTGCACGACGGCGCCCACCTGCAAGCCATTCAGGTCGCCGATGAAGCGTAGGAGCAACGCAAACACCGCCCCTTTCGAGACGGTCGCGACGAAGGCTGTCACGGGGGCCGGGGCCCCTTGATAGACATCCGGAATCCACCAGTGGAACGGGACGAGGCCGAGTTTAAACCCTACCCCGACCAGCACGAGCAGAAAGCCCGTGAGCCAGAGGGCGGAAACCTCGGTCGCCGGCAGCAGATGTGCTCCGATGTCGGTGAAGACCATGGCGCCCGTTTCGAAATACAGCAGGGCCATGCCGAAGAGCAAAAATGCCGAGGCGCTCCCGGACAGGATCACATATTTGAGCGCGGCTTCCAGAGACGTGCGCCTGCTCCGCAGATAGCCGATGAGCCCGTATAACGAGACGCCGATCAATTCCAACCCGAGAAACAACGTGACGAGATGCGCGGCAGCTGTCAGCACGAGTGCACCGAGCGTTGCGAGCAACAACAGCAGATAGAATTCTTCGGATTGTTCCCCCTGGCGAACCTGCACGGCCAGGTACCGGAAGGATAGCCCGATAATGACCGTTGTGGCGCTCAACAGCAGTCCCATGTAGAACAAGGCAGCGGAGTCGAAGACCAACAGATCGGTAACGGGGTGAGATTGACTGCTGCGGGAAAACGGCAAGGTGGCGATGGTCACCAGGCAGCCGGCAGCGGCAAGGACAGCGATGGTCGGATGATGTCTGCGGACGGCAATGGCAAGCATCGTGAGTATGCAGAACATGCTCAGCGTCAGAAGAGGAAGGAGCGCCATGAGATCGGCGCGAGTCATCGCAGCTCCACTGGGTTCTTAGCATTGCGAAAGGCGGTGCCCTTGCCCGACTCTGCAACACGGACCGCAAGATGATCGGCGGGAAGCAAGGATTGAATGGCCGGCTTGGTGGTCGCAAGTAGAAGGCCGGGATACCAGCCCAGGCCCACTTGCACGGCGCCCATGATGATCAAAGCGACAAAAGCCACAGTGGAAAGATCGGGCACCACGTTGTTGACTTGAGGTCCGAAAAAGGTTCGTTGAAGCAGCGCGAGTGAATAGACCGCCGCGATGACCATGCCGGCCGCGGCGAAGGCGGCCATGAGCGGGTGACGGGCATAGGCGCCGAACAAGACCAGGAACTCCCCTACGAAGTTGGCGAGGCCCGGCAATCCCAATGAGGCCACGGCAAAGAACAGTGCGAGCGCCGACAATCGCGGCACGGAGGCCCACAGCCCTCCCATGCACCGCATGTCCCTGGTATGCAGCCGTTCCTGGAGCGCCCCGGCGAGCATAAAAAGGGCGCCCGTGCTGATCCCGTGAGCGACCAATTGCACGATGGCTCCTTGCAGGGCCAAGCCGGTCAACGCATAAATCCCGACGAGCGCAAAGCCGAGGTGGCTCACACTGCTGTAGGCGACCAACCGTTTGAAGTCGGTTTGTGCAAAGGCCAGGACTCCGCCGTACAGGATGCCCGCGACGCCCAGCGCCATGGCCACCGGCGCGAAGTCCCGTGAGGCCTCCGGGAACAATGGAATCGCAAAACGGAGCAGTCCGTATGCGCCGGTCTTCAACAGCAGACCGGCGAGGATAACGCTTCCGCCGGTGGGCGCTTCGGTGTGTGCATCAGGAAGCCATGTATGAAACGGGACCGCCGGCAGTTTGACCACGAAGCCGAGAAAGAAGCCGAGCATGAGCCACCAGGCCACCGTTGGGGCAATCGGAAGGGCCAACAGCGCTGAATAATCGAAGCTCGGTGTGCCAGTGTGTTGTCCATGCAGCGTGGCCAATGCGACGATCGCCACGAACAGTACCAAGCTACCGGCCTGGGTAAAAAGGAAAAATTTCAACGCCGCATAGCGACGCTGTTCATGTCCCCAGATGGCGATGAGCAGATACATCGGCACGAGCATGACTTCCCAGAACACGAAGAAGAGGAATAAATCCAACGCGAGGAAGACGCCGAACACACCGCTCAGCACCACGAGCAGATTGAAATGAAAGAACCCGATGCGGGTGCTAATTTCAGTCCATGACGAGATGATGGCCACGAGGCCGAGAAAGGCGGTCAAGAGCACCAGCACGAGACTCACACCGTCCAGGCCCAGATGAAGACCGATGCCCCATTGGGAAATCCATGGCTCCATCGTTTCGACCAACCAGCGGCCGTTGCCGCTTTCGGCCTGATTCACGACAAACAAGGCGAGGATCAGATTCATCGTCAGGGCTCCGGCTGCGAGCCATCGAGGGGCCTCTCTCGAGCGGGATTCACTCCACCATGCGACCGGAGCCGCCAGTAGTGGAATGAGAATGAGCGTCCACAGGATCATAGGGCGAACCATCCAATGAGCACGAGCGCCGCCGTGGCCAGCGACGCGGCATACCAGCGAACGAGACCTGTTTGCGTGCGGCTGAGCAAGACGTGGATGTGCCCCGCCGCCTCGGCGGCCGCGTCGTACATTGCGTCCACCGCATCGCGGGGGTTCCGGGCAAGCCGCCGCCAGGGTGCCACGATGAGCCGGTGGTAGAGCCAGTCGAATCCTCCTCCGTGAAAGAGCCAGTCTCTGACGGGCCGCAGGGCGGGGCGCTTGAGGTAGACTTCAAGGCGCTCTTGGCCTGGGCGAGGCAGAAACAGGAGTGCGGCGAGACCGATGCCAAGAAGCGAAGCACCTGACACCGCGGCTTGCTCAATGGCCTCAACCGAATGATCCTGCTCGACCCCCTCCTCGAGCGGCGGCAACGCGTGCGACAGATACCGGCTGAATGTCGGCTGATGTCCAAGCGTGCGAGGAATTTCCAACCATCCGATGCTCAGTGACAATATCGCCAGCACGACAAGCGGAACAGAGATGGCCCAGCCCTGCCCGCCAGCCGGGGCGGTTCGAATGTCTCCGAAGAACACCAGGAAGACGAGACGGAAGCTGTAGAGGCCGGTCAAAAACGTGCCCACGGCACCACCCAGCCAGAGCCAGGGACCCCCGAGCGAAGACGACCAGACGGACCACAAAATCCAGTCCTTGCTATAGAAGCCCGAGCTGATGAGTGGAAGCCCCGACAAGGCGGCGGTGCCGATGAGGAACGTCCAGAACGTGACCGGAAGTGCACGGCGCAGGCCGCCCATCCGAAAAATGTCCTGTTCGTGATGCACTCGGAGAATGACCGCGCCTGCGGCAAGGAACAACAATGCTTTGAAACAGGCATGCGTCAAAAAATGAAACAGCGCCGCAGACCAGGCGCCGACGCCGAGGGCCAGGAACATGTAGCCGATCTGGCTGATTGTCGAATAGGCCAGGATGCGCTTGATGTCCCGTTGGACGAGTGCGCACAGGCCGGCGAGCAGCAACGTCGCCACCCCGATGATGGCGACGGCGAACAGGACCGGCGGCGCGAGACCAAACAGCGTATGCATCCGTGCGATCAAATAGACGCCGGCGGTCACCATCGTGGCAGCATGGATCAGCGCACTGACCGGCGTGGGCCCTGCCATCGCATCGGGCAGCCACACCTGCAGCGGCAGCTGCGCGGATTTCCCGACAGCGCCGGCCAGCAGGAGAGCCGTGACGACCACCGCGACCCCCGAACCAACCGGCCAGGCGTTCGCCGCCATCGCCTGGACATCCTGAATCGCGAGGGTGTGAAATTGCGTAAAGAGGGCAAAGAGACCGATCGCGAAGGCCGTGTCTCCCACCCGCGTGACAATGAACGCTTTCTGCGCCGCCGCCCCGTTCTCCGGTTCGCGGTACCAGAATCCGATTAGCAGGTAGCTGCAGAGACCGACCCCTTCCCATCCCAAAAAGAGCAAGAGCAGATTGTCGGCGAGCACCAGAACCAGCATGCTGGCCACAAACAGGTTCATATAAGCGAAGAACCGCCGATACCCCTCATCGTCACGCATGTATTCAGTCGAGTACACATGAATCAGAAACCCGATTCCCGTAATGACCGCGGTCATCAATACCGACAAGGCGTCGAGATACAACGTCGCGCCGACAGACATCCCGGACGTCTCGATCCATGTCCAGAGCGTCTGGCGATAGATGGTTGAATCAGACAGGCCTCTCAAGAAGGCGGTGCCGACGAGTGCGGTAATCAGCGCGGCGCTGCCGACTGAGCCGACACCGATGCACGTCATCGCTCGCCGCGAGAGCCGGTCTCCGAACAGCGCCAACAACGCAAAGCCCGCCAGCGGCAGAGCCGGGATGAGCCAGAGGAGCTGAATACCCGATTCGTGCATGCGACTCCCTTATCCCCGCATCTCGCTGACTG